>DATMPR010000266.1:0-17989 GCA_035567575.1 Bacteroidia bacterium | reverse complement strand
ATTTGGCCGTGAATTTTATACCGACCAATGGGGGCCAGATGATTACAACCAAATGTTTAATTTCTTTTTTGAGTGCTCTGCATTTTACTTAAAACATGGATTAATTGAACCGCCGGAAATAAACGCCGGTCAACGCAAACTCATTGGTGAATTAGGTGGGGTTGATCTGAAAGAATTTTTGGATGAAAAAATCATTGATGCCCAGTTAAACATTAAGGATAAGTTGGCAAAGGGCGTAGAAGATTATATGGTCAAATGGAACAAAAAAGATTTGTACGATGAATTTATAAAAACCTATTCCGGCCAGCAAAAATATTATCCATCGCCGAATAGGTTTACCATGAAGGTGACCATATACTTAAAATACCGAGATGTTTTTGTGTCGGCTGATTACGGCCAAAGAAGAATGTTTTTACTGAACCTTTCTAAACTACCTGCTTTACCTGAGCCGGAAGAACAAAATAATGAGGAATTTGGAGAAGTTACAGAGAGTGAAAATGAATTTAAAACCCTGTCAGATTTTAAAACAAATTATATCCTTGTTAATTCAGTTGAAACTCACACCCTGCTGTTGTCAAAATTAAAAGATAGTAAAGCATTTACATTTGATACTGAAACCGCCGGTTCTGAATCCGGTTCTGCGTTAACGATACATTCCTTACAGTTGGTTGGTATTGGGTTTTGTTTTTCTAAGAACGAAGCATTTTACGTGCCGGTACCGGAAGATTATACTTTAGCCGGTAAACTGCTTGCCCACTATAAACCTCATTTTGAAAACTCTGCTACTATTAAGACCGGGCATAATCTAAAATTTGATATTAATGTTTTATGTCGTTACGGTATAACGGTCAACGGACAATGTTTTGATACTATGATAGCGCACTACTTAATTGATGGGGACGCAGAACATGGTTTAAAGGCACTTTCAAGAAACCTTCTCGGCTATCAGCAAATTGAAATTGAAGATATTATTGGTAGCGGTACTCATCAAACATCCATGAGACAGGTGCCTTTAAAAGATGTTACCGATTATGCTTCTGAAGATTGCGACCAGACAATGCAAATAGCAGAAGCATTAATCCCATTACTTATTGAAAAGCAATTAGACTCTTTATTTTACAATGTCGAAATGCCAATGGTCAATGTACTTGCAGATATGGAGTATCAGGGTATTAAAATAGATGCTGATGTTTTGGGCGAACTGGAATTTCAGGCGCGGGAGGAAATAGATTTATTAACGAAGCAGATATTTAATGTAGCAGGCTTAGAATTTAAAATTACTTCCGGTAAGGAATTAGGTGCGGTTTTATTTGAAAAATTAAATTTACCTGTTATTACTAAAACCAAAACCGGGGATTATAGTACCAGTAAACCCACGTTAACAAAGCTTAGAAATGAACATCCTATAATACCGCTTATTTTAAAATACAAATCCACAAGCTCACTGCTTAATACCTTTATAAGTGCTTTACCAAATTATATTCATCCGGATACCGGTAGGGTTCATACTAATTTCAATCAGGCATTTGTTGTTACCGGACGGCTGAGCAGTTCAAATCCCAACCTCCAAAACATTCCACACTCAAACGAAGGGTTCGGCAAAGAGATACGCAAAGCATTTATACCACGTGATGAGAACCATGTTATTATTAGCGCTGATTATTCACAGATTGAGCTTCGTGTTCTCAGCCATTTTTCAAATGACCCGGTTATGATTGATGCGTTTAAAAACGATATGGATTTACACACCGTCACCGCTTCTAAAATATTTGGTGTTCCTGTCAGCGAGATCGCAAAGGATGATAAACGGAGAAAGGTTGCTAAAACAATTAATTTCGGTTTAAATTATTTGATGTCAGCTAAAACACTTGCTGAACGTATTGCAGCAGAAACCGGCGAAGAAATAGATGTAGCAAAAGCCAAAGAATACATGGATAGTTATTTTGCAGAATTCTCAGGTGTTCGCAATTACCATGAGGAGGCATACCAGAACGCAACAATTAAAGGTTACTGTACCACTTTACTCGGCAGGCGCAGATACCTGCCCGAAATTGATTCCCAAATCAAATCTAAAAGAATGGCTTCAAAAAGGTTGGCAGTTAATTTTCCAATTCAGGGCTCTGCTGCAAGTATTATAAAAAAAGCAATGATTAACCTGCACCAAGAATTAATTAATGGCGGGTTCAAAACAAAAATACTGTTGCAGATACATGATGAGTTGGTATTTGATTGCCCAAAAGAAGAATTGGAAGCAGTCATACCAATTATAAAAAGGGTTATGGAAGCAGCAGTAGAATTGAAAGTGCCATTAAAGGTGGATATAGGAAAAGGTGCAAACTGGCTCGAAGCGCATTAAAATCATTTCACATTAATTTTTCTTAGCGTTCACAGGGGCTTTCAGGGCCAATGTGAAAAGATGAAGACTTTCAAGGGGTTTAGACCCTGAAGAACCAAAACTTAAAATTTACCCGCATAGTGTAAAGAGAGAAGAGAGAGAGATTTCCAGACTTTTATATTATTTAAAAGGTTTAAAGTGTAAAGGTGTAAGAGTGTCAGACCCCCGAAATTATTATAGTAACAGTGTTGAACAACTCACACCCCCGAATTTTATTAAAGACATTATTACACATGTTACGCCGCTAAATATTATTGTATTGAATTCTGAACCTGTGAAACACTATTTTCTGTGGGCTTGTCCCACAGATCAATTTTTAACTTTGGTTCAAATCCCAAATATTTTACAGATTCATTTAAAAGTATTTGTTTGCAGAGCTCAATCTTTTCTACCGGGCAAACAATCGAATCTTGTATAGTGTAAAGAGCCATACCTGGTTCAGTCTTTGAAATAACTTTGGCCGTTTTATCTAATATCAATCGTGCTTCAATGGTTTGAAGCAGTATTGGAAGGTTTGCTTGTCCCGCGGATTTATACATCTTAAACACTTCGTAAACGGCTTCAAACGATCGCTTAAATATTCTTTTTGGTAAAGCTTGGGGGCCATTAATAAACTTGTTACTGGAGTACAATACCATAAACATCATATCCTTAATTGCATCCCGATCATAAGGGATGTCCAGAGAATGATCCGAAAGTATTTTACTCATTCCGATATAGAAATCATTTAAAACGAGTTCTCGGTATGCCTGAAATTGATTCTGATGAGTTTGAACATAAGAAGCAATTGTTTGCGTCGGAAGGTGTTTTATTAATTCGGGCGCAACAGAATTGATATTTACTCTTTCTTGTTTTAATTCAGCATTATAAAATGATGGTTCTAACAAACACAAAGATAATGTTGGCTGCGAACAACGTATGTCGATATTACCTAAGTGATTATTTTCATAAGTAATGTAAGGGCGTAATTCTCTTTTGAGTTTGGTTAACAAGGTATGTAACCGGCCGGATGTTGAATCTACAGTGAAATAATAATCTTTCTTATCTAGTTTAATTAGGTTAACCAAGTTTACATTCAGTTTATGTAGGGCGTTCACTTCTCTTACATCCAAATCATGTTGGTATAGCTCAACAAGTTTTTGTTCTGCGGAATCAAAATCAATGCACAACCCATCATTAAACCATTTATGCAAATAATTATACTTGGCATACATGTTCCTGTTGAAGCGGTGAACTTCTTTTAGGTTTTTTGTAAGTGTATATTTAGTGATGTAAATTGGTTGTATTATATCGTGGTATTTTGGAGCAAACCGGTAACATCTGCTTTTTTTGCCAACGATGTAATGATTATCGCATTCAATTACGCCATACTTTATCAGGTAGTTAAAATATCTTTTGTAGTTGTTGTTTACTTTCTTCAAAAGATGCGCGTGAAGCGGAACGAATCCGTTTTTAAGTAGCATGCCTTTCTTTTTCGCCGGTAATTCATATAGCAAACTGCATAAGTACACGAAGTGATCTATGTGATATTTGAACTCCGGCGGGTTGTCGAGAAGGATCTGTTTTAGATCAAGGTTCTTTGGAAGGAATTTTATCATGGTATTAAGGTTTTAACTTATATACCTATGAGAAGTAATTGTTCTATTATATGATGGTAATATTTAATATTTTTAATAGACACAAACTACCAATTTTTCCGTTTCTGTCTGTGATATATAAACTATGAAAAAAGAAACACCAAATGAGTACTTGAATTTTTTTGAGAACTACACACGCGCAATTATGGATTTTGAAAATTGGGACGATATGTGCCAAAGTGCATACTTGTATTTAAGCCGACAAGGGATGTTAGTTTTTGATTTAGACGGAACCCTTTGTAATGGGCGTGTCGATGGAATTGAGTTCATCACAAAACTCATTGCTTATTTTAATGACGGTCCTGAAACAAAACGGGGTCAATTCCTCCATGCAATCCGAAAGGAACTTATGGGAGGGAAAAATCCGTAGATAATGATAATGTCAGCTATTATTTAGCTTTCTCCTGTGAACTACAATTTTTTCTTGCAGTTAAATATTTTGTTGTAACTTTAAATCTACAAGTTATAACACCTTCATGACAATACTGATGAATACCGACCAACTGAGCGACACTCCAATGCATGGAGTTATGAATGGTATGTTGGTCGGTAAATGCATCAGCCGATTCCACTTAATAATGATGAGCGCATAAAGACAGATAGTAATATTGATCAGAGTAGATTTTAAATTCACCTAAAAAAGTATAATATGACAGTACTTAAAATTATCACCTACGACACCGAAAATGGGGAATCAAAAGAACTACAAAAGCAATTGGATAAGACACTTGATCCGTTACAAAAAGCGGATAGCTTTATCACTTTAATAGATGCTATTGTAAAATCAGATTCAATCGGATACGTTTTTACTTCAAGTGGCATAACATTCAATGGTAATGACAGAGTTGTGGTCATGCCGCAAAACGGGAAGTATAAAAAGAAATTTCTTGACTGGGTGATGTCTTTAGGAACCCCAGGGGAAATAGAAATTGTAGTAAAGGAGTAAAATGAAGTTTGTCATTAGTATAAGTAAAAAATCTTTTACATTTAACGTCAAGGTATAAAAATACTTTCATTTAGTTTATCTGCAGACCGTTAGTGAAACAAAACTATACTGCGGAAAACTCTTTTTTAATTTAAGCTATTGAAATCCAATGAGTGGAATCTTTTCTACTACGTTCACTATGTACAATAAGTGAAAGTAAATACCGGAATAGGTATTTTAGCTAAACCACAATAGGTGATTCCATGAGTTTAATTAATACGAAAACCGTTACCAGTGGTATGGATTGGAACTCCATGCTTGGATTACTTGTTAGATTAAAACAAGAAAAAGATTTCCGCGCCTATTTATTAATAGCGACCGGATGTTATTTTGGTTTAAGAATAGGTGATCTATTAAATTTGAAATGGATTGATCTATTTGAAAAGGATGAATTTATTATTACTGAGGAGAAGACCGGTAAAAAAAGAAAGATCACAATTAATTCATTTGTTAAGGAAGCTTTATCATTTGTGGCGAACGCTAACATTACCGCAAGTAGGTTTGATATAGACGGATACTTGTTTCAAAATAGACAGCGTGATAGAATAACTGTTCAGTTCGCTAATTATATGTTACATGAAGTATTTAAAAAGTATAATGTCAGTGTGCAAAACGGATCTTCACACACATTAAGAAAAACTTTCGGGAAACGTGTTTGGGAAATGGATGGTAAAACCGAGCGCGCTTTAGTCTATCTTTCTGAAATATTTTCACACGCCAGTATTGGTACAACTAAAAAGTACATTGGTATTACAGAAAAGCAAATCGCCGATGTATATTTGAAATTATGATTCATTTAATAAATTTCATCAAAATATTTTTGCTTTAAAATGAAAACAACAGAGAAAGAATTAATTCAAGGTATAATAAAGCTAATTGAAAATAAAGAAGTAAAGGTGAGTGAAAAAAATGCCATACTTACTTTATTTGATGTAAGATTAAAACAATTAGGAAAAACTGTTATTCAACAGAAGCCACTTTACAAAGTTTATTGTTTTACTAAAGTAAAAGGTGTAACAAATAAAACAGATAGTTTTTTAGAAAGGGCATCAGATAAAGAAGAAGCTAAACTAAAAGCTGAGAAATCAGCTAAACATTATGGATTTAAAGGTAAAGTACATTTCGGTTCTGTATGGTTAAGAGATGAAAATAAAAAATGGATTCAACAAATTTAGTATCAAAAGAAAAATGATCTCAGCAATGGGAATTAATTAAGAACTTGAAAAAGAAAAATTAATGGTAAACTCCCAGGCGGATGAATTTTTTCATTTCTCCAATGAAAAGCAAGAAAGACAAAGAGAAATTATTAAATAAAACACTAAGCTTTACCGGCATCAGTGCAAAAGAAGTTTTTCCTTTGGCACCTGATCCAACGAAGCTATCCTGTCTTTTCTTGAGCTTAAAATTTTCCTGTTCCAGTTTTTCAAACCACGATTTTGCTTCTTCAATTGATAATACACCTTTTGTTTTAATATTAGGCTTATCGAAAACCGAATATAATTTAACCCTTGTGTAATCTACTCCATATCTTGTTATCACAGCTATTGCCTTAATATGTTCAGGACTCGGATTTGCCGCGGCAAGCGCCACTGCTTCATCGGTAATCTGAACATTGTTCCGAAGGTCAACAACCATAAAAAAATCCTGCTCCTTTGTGATATTCTTCCGGTAAGCAATTTGTTTATACAAAGTGTTTACATCAATTAAAGTCTTTGGCTTGTACTCAATGTATAAAATCCCATTTTCGAATTTCATGCTTCCTTCCTGAAAGTGGCTATTTATTGTTTCCATTCTTATTTTGTTTTAATAAATTCATTATTTCATCTTTCTGATAGTTTCCAGAATATCGTTTTCATTTTTTATTTAAATGCCCGGAATAATAAACCCGGTTCCAAATATTAAAGCAGGAGAACATTTTGGCCTGTACATCCCATTTAAATAATTAGTGTGATAAAAAGTAGTAGCACCCATATATGCTCTTATTTTAAGCCATTTTATATTGATGTCAAGTTCGGCACATAAAGCCGCTTCAATTGTGTTTAAGCGTACTTCATTATAATTTATGTTACCATTTACACTTGTAATTGTTTCTACACGTGATGCATTGTAACTTAATGGTGCGTTATTAAGGTATTGAACGTAACAAAGCATTCTCAATTCTAAAATATCACGAGGTTCTTCCTTCATTGTTTTTAACTCGTCTTCATCGTAACGATCATTACTGCCGGATAACAAATACGAATAACCTGCTTTAAGCCCGTTCATTTCTAATGAACGCTTTTGCAAACATGGACCTAAACTAAAAACCGATTTACCCTTTGACACATTAACACGTGCAGAATAAAAAGCTCCATGAGCATTACCTGAAGCGTAAGTCTCTAATCCAAAACCAAATTTTACAGATCTTTTCTTTTGTTCCGCTTGTTTTAATACCGCACTTAACTGAGGCTTCATGACTTTATCAGACATGAAAGAAGAATGAGGCTGTGCAAGCCCTTTACTTAAAATTAAAATGCTCATTATTAATACTGCACTTTTTAAACCAATATTGAACGTATATTTTTTCACTTTTTTTTATTCAAAGGTACATTCACACCAAGGTGATTAAAACCCTGAAACCCAGCTTTGGTTACTCATGTAAGATTTGAGAGGAATATGAAAAATGTTTATTCAATTTGGCTTCTTAAACGCAAATTTTAATTTACTGAAACTGTAAAAAACTTACATGTGTGGGTTTTTTCCTAAAAACGGATTATAAAAAGCAAATTTTTTCAAAACCTTTACATCATGAAAAATTAACAATCAAAAAACACCCATTGTTCTTGCAATTGTGAAAAATGAAATACATCTGCAAAGAACAATATAAAATTATGATAGTGCTTGTGAACTTAAGCCATAACAATTAAAACTTGAAAAAATGAGAAAAATCAAATTAACCAAAGTAGTATTAGTAATCCTATTAATATCTATTCAATATTGTGTTTATTCGCAATCTCCTGAAAAGATGCAGGAATTTCCATCAAATGCGACCAATTCTCTTGAGTTAATTTGCAAATTGGAAAAGGATAATATGAAAGCGTCAAATGCCTATACTGTAAGTCTTATTCTACAGAATACGGAAATTGAATCTGTTGTAGTTAAACCCGGCAGGTCTTTTAAATTTTTATTGAAGGAAAACACATGGTACGCCGTAAAAATAAAAAATGAAGAAAGTATTGCGAAAATAATAAGTATTAATACGTCGATCCCAATGGGAAACAGATACAGCTTGTGTCATTACGACTTATCTTTTGAAATTGACCAGCCAATAAGTTATACTGAAGCTAAAAATTTTGATTCTGATCTTATTGATTTCCCGGTAGCGGTTATTTATTATGACACAAAAAAAGAAGATTTTAATTTAGATGAGAAATATTATTACAATATTAGAGAAGCGCTAATTGAATCCCTGATTGAAAAGTAGATATTCTGGCATTGTTATTTGAATGTTATCAGTTCTTATTTACAAATTTATGTTTTACTCTTTAATTACTCGTACTTTGGTACACCAACAATCATTGCATGCAGCCACTAAAATCAGCGGAAGTTTTTGAAACAGCTACAAGTCAATATTGGTTCGATGACGCTTTAATAATGTACGTGGTTACAAAAAAAGGCACTCCGCCTGATTTAAGCGCTCACAAAAAAGACATTGAGGCTTTTAAAAAAAGAATTGGTAATAAAAAGATATGTGCCATTATGGAGATCAATGATTCTACTCCTACTTCTAAGGAAATAAGAAAGTTCAATACCTCTGAACTTCCTGATTTATTTAAAGCTATTGCTTTTATTATTAAAAATCCTTTAATGAAAATGCTGGCTACTTTATATATGGGAATTAAAACAACTCCTTTTCCGGTAAAAATGTGTTCAACTGAAGAAGAAGCCAAAGAATGGATCAAAACTCAATTATAGATAAAATGATACGATACTTTGGATAGTTCAGGGAATATTAGCCACTACGTTTTTAATCGTCACCGTGAACTACACAACTATCCATTAGAGTGTGGATATGAGGACGGGCAGAAAAAATTAAGATTCTAAGTGGCTTTTGTCCTGATATTGGTTATTTTTATGAAAGAAAAAATTACCAATGAGTAAAAAATTAAAGAGAAAGAAGACCACATTAACCTCAAAGAAAAGTGTTTCAAAAAAAAGTAATGTATACTTAACCAAAAGAGAAATAAGAGTTATAAAATTACTGTGCCAGCAATACTCAGCCGGAGAAATGGCTAAAACGCTTGGATTAAGTAGAAAAACAATTGAAAACAGGATTGGCGATATTTTATCTAAGATAAAATCCAAAAACAGAATTGGTATTGTGATTTATGCAATTAAAAATAAGATTTATGAGGTGCTCTGATCCTTCCAGTTCTCAGTTTTATTTTTACTGAAGTTTTGATCAAATAATAAATAAAATTTGAATAAGCTTACTTAATTTTCAACCAAACGCGTCTCACATACTCATCACCCAAAAAATGATTTAGATGTTCTATTTGACTATTAAGTCCCCGTTCCCACCAAACATAATGAGAGTTGAATTTTTTAATTTCCGTCAGGTGCCGAGGGATATACGCAATGAAACTTAGCGGATATGTAAAGTCCCTTTCCCTTGATTGCGATTCTTCCAATAGCGTAATTAATTCTTTTGATTTTGTAATAATAAAATCAAACTTAGGGTTTAGATCTTCTTCTACATCCCACCGGGTTTTTATTACCGCAATTTCGTCCCGTAAACGGTTTATTTGTTCTTCAAAGTTTTCCATGCTATAAATGTAGTGCGCGCGCTTTAAAAACCTTGCTACAAATTATAGCTTATAAAAACTTTTTTGTTAATAATCCGACCTATTTGTCTTCCGGATACTAATTAACGTAATATTTACCCTTTCATTGCTGAAAATTCACCTACTCTTTAATAAACTTTGAATGAAATACTTGTTGATTTGAGGTTGTTATTTTCAAGGTATAACAACCGCCTGAAAGCATGGAGACATTAATTTCTTTATTGTAAGGTAATTTTAAAACCGCTTGTCCCAAACAATCTGTTATTTCAATTTCTGCTCCTTTTTCAAAATATCGTTCGTTTGAAATTAATAGAAAGTTTGAAACTGGATTTGGATATACTGAAATTTCACTATGTAAATAATATTCTTCAATACCGACGCAAGGATTGGAGGGATTATTAATTATCAATGCCGTAGAACCCATGCAACCAAACACGTCCTTAGCTACAATTGTATAGTTACCTGCGCATAAGCTGCTTGATACAGTGCCGTTCGTCCCGCTAGGAAACCATGTGTAGGTGTAGGGTGAAGTTCCCGAAAAAGCAGATACAGTTGCAGAAGCGTTACACGCACCTGAACAAGAAATTGCCGAGTTGTATGCAAAGACGCTTAGCGGAGGTGAGGTTAATATACGCACACTTTGAGTTCCAATTAAAGAGTTGTTCACATCGAAAAAATTAAAAGTATAAAGAGCACTACAAGGACATAAATTGGAGATAGTATATGTATTAGAAGCAAATTGTGAAGTTGTCGGCGTAGAGCAAGCTGTATTTGTAATACTAACAGAGTATGGCCCTGTTGCTCCCGATATTGAAAATGTGGCAATTCCATCACAAAGTCCAGAACAAGAAGCATCATAATAAGACATAATAGAAACTGTCTGCGCAGATTTTTTTTCGCAATACAATAATAATAAGAGAAATATAAAAATTAATCGGCGCATTACTCTTTCAAAAATTTAGCATGAAATTGACCTTGCTTTCTACTGGTTACCTGTAAAAAATAGTAACCGGTCGAAAGTTCTGAAACATTAATTTCTTTTTTATATGGCGATTTTAAAACTATTTGTCCCAAAGTATTTGTAATTTCAATTTCCGTTCCTGCTTCAAAATATTGATCGGTAGAAATGTATAATGCGTTTGAAACAGGGTTCGGGTAAATACTTAAAAAATTACTTTCTTTTAATTCTTCAATCCCAACACCATTACATGAACGATATAAGTTTTCGTTTTTTAATTTCGCTAAATAGGAAATATGAGAATCCCCGCCTGCTGAAGTGAAGCCGCCTGCAACGTAAATGGTGTCCTTATAAATAGCAACGGAGTTTAAACAATTATTAATTGTGTCTTGCAATGCGCACCACTTAGTTCCGTCATAAACAGAGATTGAAAAACAAGGCATATAAGCTACTTTATCATAACAACCGATTGCCCATAATTTGTTGTTATGAAACACCATCCGTTTTATATAATTCGGCGAGGGACCAAAACCTATGTCTTGCCATTGAGAACCATTCCATTTCATAATATTATTGCCGGGATCACCGGCACTCATCAAAAAATGTCCGGCAACGTACAATTCATTATTATCAACTGTCATTGAAGAAACGCCCGAAAATGCGGCATTAAATCCTGTTCCTGTAGTTGAGACCCAACTTGAGCCATTATATTTTAAGACATCAGCTTGATCTGTGTAAGTACCTGCAATCGTAAAGTAACCTCCACTAATATATAAATTACCTTGAAAAAACTCAACATCTGAAACTACGCCTAAAGAGGGCGTGTTAAACGGAACAAGAATTGGGTTAAAATTTGATCCGTCCCAAGTTGCTAAACCGGTCGCATATTTTCCATTGATGCTGTCAAATTGACCAAACAGGTAAATAGTGTTATTGCACTTTTTTATTGACACATTAGTGCCTCCATAAATATTATATTTAAACGCCCGTTTGGGAAGGCTATCCCATTTAACACCATCCCATAAAGCAAGTCCAGTGGCGGGAATACCACCAATTGAAATAAATCCTCCGGCAACCAATAATTTTCCATTGTAAGGAATACAAGAGGATATTGCGGCACTTTGATTAGGATTAGTAGCTTTGTCGTGTGTATTAGTGCCTCCCGCAAGCGTATCCCACTTAATTCCATTCCATCTGGCAACGCCACGCGCGGAAAGACCACCGATTTTATTCAGAAACTTACTGCTTACTAAAAGTTCGTTATGAACCGAATCATAGTGTACAAATTCCATTTGAAAATTTGGCAAACCTCCCCTTATGGAATCCCAATTTTGGGATTCCATGTAGCAGGAGCTAAACAAAGCAAATATTAACGTTATGCGTTTAATCATATTTTACAAACTTTGCGGTTGAGCGCATTTTTTCATCAATCACTTCAATGACATAAATTCCTTCTGCGAGACCAGAAATATTAATTGCGTTCGTGCTATTGTTAAGATTACCCTTTAAAACAATTTGTCCGAGATTATTATAAACTGTGTAAGATGATTTTTTGGAATCATTGTTCATCTTTACAAAAATCACATTGTTTGCCGGATTAGGATAAAGGAGAATACTATTATTAGTTAATTTCTGTTCGTGTATGCCGACAAAGTTAATGGGAGAAAGATTAAATCGCGTAATACTACCATCATAATCGACCCATTGAGAACCCTGAAGAGCATTTTGATAATGAACGGGAAAACCACCGCCATCATTCCACGGGAATAATGAGAAACTCCTGCAAGTTCCTGTAACAAAAAGACGATTGGCTCCATCTATGGTTACCGAAGCCTCAAGAGCATCATTGTAATCACCGCCAATATAGGTTGTCCAAATTGGATTAGTAATACCGTATTTGAGCGTAAAAATAAAATAATCTGACCCGCCATTGTTGTTTGCAGACCATGTACCTACCGGATTACCCAATGGAGGTAAATCCATCAAGGTTCCATTTGAGCTGCCAACCATATATATTGTTCCAACATTATCATAAGCCAAATCAAGAGTTTGGTTTACGTTTTCATCGCCGATAAGAGTTGAATGCACAAGCAAGTTAGAGTTGTCGTAATGAACAAAAAAACCGGATTGGTCAATCGGCGCACTAGCTTTCGTAGTGTTAAAATAATAATTTCCTGAATTAAATACCCGAAAAGTTGATGACTGAAGCGTTGTACCACATAAATAAACATCTGTTCCTCTTGTCTTAATCCGATAAAAAACATCTTCAAAATTACTTCCAAAGTATGATGACCACATAATACGTCCTTGATTACTAAATCGGGTAATTATTCCGTCCGGCGCAAAATTTGTTGTTTGCGTATAAGTGTTTGGACTGACCCCCACGCCGGCATTTACTGTGTAGTCTGAACCGGCAGATGAACCAACCATGTAAATATCGTCGTTGATGTTAACATTTATATCGTAAATAAAATCCCATGCGGAACTGCTGGTCGGTGCGGAATACGTAGTCATTGTTGAACCAATATATGTTGACCAAGTTGTAGTGAAAGTTGAACGGCTTAATTTCATAATGTAACAATCATAACCGCCATAAGTGTCGCCATAATTCGCAGTATATGTAGGCGAACTGCCAAGTACACTCAAGTTATTGGATTTTGTGGAACCTCCGAAGATAAAGTTTCCGGTCCTGTCAAATTTACATTGCGGACCAATATCATCTGAATTACCTGGATAATAAGTTAGCCAATTACATACTGATCCAGAAGGGGCGCATTGGAAAATAAACCAATCATCCGATGGATTTGGGTCATGACTTGCAAAATAAGGAGCACTTGGAGCACCGACCTTTGGTTTTGTAAGCAAATTCGTTGATACTGTTGGCCCAACACAATAAATATCACCGCCGATTGGGTCTATGTCAAAACTTGAAAGTACATCGTTAGCTGAACCACCAATAAAACAAGTCCACAGCAATTTGCCGATATTATCAAATTTAGCAACGAACCCATCGGTACCCCCAGCGTTATTAGCTTGAAATGGTGTAACCCCAATGGCTTGAGGTAATAAAGGGGATTGAGTTGCGCCAAGAATATACAAATTGTTAGCTCCATCATTAATTACGTCCTTTACATAATCCTGACTTCCACTTCCGTAATATGTAGACCAGTTTAGATTTGCTGTCGGGCTGGCGGCAGCAGCGATTTTGCCTTTGTCGAATTCAATTACTAAAGGAAGGGCTACATTGTAAGTACCGGGATTAACTTTATAAGTATCGCCACCAACACTTACCCAACCGCTTGTTCCGGTAGCAGTAGGTGTAATTGGACTTAGGGTAAGGTTATATATTTTCGGCTTTTTAAATGTCCAGTTGCCTAAATAAGAATTAATTTTTAAATCGTTTCCTGTAATTGAAGTCGAAGTACTGCCGTCAAAACGTAGTCTAATTAAATTAGGATCGCCACCCGGTTTTACAACAAAATAATATTTCGCGCCATTTGAATTACTGTAATAATGTAGATCAATGTTCGGATAAATTTCAGGAGAAATCAAGCGGTTTGCGCCCTGTACATCAGTAGAGCCATTGGGACCTGTATAATCGAGATAGTAATTTAATTTCGCCAATCCCTGATAATAATATGGATATACTTTGGAAAACTCATTTGCTCCATCAAAAACCATATTAACTCTTGAAACGGTATCTTTTCCTGCTTTCGTCGAATCTCTTTTATACTCACAGAAGGCGACAGAATTCTGACAAATGAATTCCTGCGGATGAGCGAATTGTGTATGGAATACAGCTTCGTTTGTAAGATTTCCTAAATTATTCTTTATTATATTATAGTTCGGATAAAAAAGATGCGTATAACTAAAAGGCTCATTGACGTTATTATAATCAATAGGTACGATAAGAGGCCTTTGTTTATACTGAATAAGAGCGATGTTAAAGACATTTGGAGATTGTTCGTTTAATGAAGCCACGTACACACGCCCAAAATTATCCACTAACAGATCAACATTCGCGTTACGCATTCCAAAATCGTCATGATAATCCACCCATGTTTGATTTCCGCCCGGTGTGATCTGGTAAACTGTAGCGTCAAGCGTTGCGTTAAGGGTTAAACCACATACATAAAAATGATTGGCAATATTATCTACTGCTATTTTAGGTAGAACATTCAACGCATTGGTATTGGTTTTATGTTTGCTTACCCAAGTTAAAGCACCGGCATTGGAATATTTAGTAGTGTGATATTCATAATTAGATCCATTTTGAGCAACGCCAACAATCGCATAAGTGTTGCTGGCATCAAGTACAAGAGAGGTGGCAAAATCATTGCTCTGAAAAGCATCGTAGGTTTGTTTGAAAGAATTAGCACCGTTTGAAGCATTATATTTTCCAAAGAAATAATCCTGTCCTGTAGCAGCAGAATTTGTTATACCTCCACAAATCAAAACATCATTTCCTTGCACTTTAATATCAAGCGCTTGATCTGCCCCACTTGCTGTGCCGTTTTCGATAGCGCTCCAATTGACAGATGCGTTGTTCGCGTTTAAACGTGTAAGGTAAATATCGTTTGCAGTTAGAATGTTATTTAGGTAACCCGTTACATAAAGTTTGTTCCCAAAAAAAGCGATAGCATTTGCGGCATCATCTCCGTTCGCTGTACCGTTTGTGGTATAAACATATTGCTGAACTCCTAAGCTGTTATATTTTATAACAGTAAAATCTCTACCTGTGCCTGTGTTTGATGTGTAACCACAAACGTAAGCATTTCCTGAAATGTCAGTTACAACACCAAGTCCAGCGTCGGCAGAGTTAGCAGAACCGTTAAAGGTTGCAGACCAAAGAAGTGTTCCAGTTGGACTATATTTTCTTGTTATTATATCGGTTCCGTTTGTAGCCGAAGTCGCTTCGCCGGTTATTACTGGGTTACCTGTATTATCAACCGTAATTGCCAGTGCCCGGTCGTTCAATCCTGCATAATTAAATGATTGCTGCCATTGAAACACACCATTTGTATCATACTTTATGAGAGTATAATCGCGAAGGGTTGTTACATTTCTTGTGTATCCTGAAATATAAATAGCGTTATTATTCCAATCCATTGCGGAAGGAACGTTATCAATCATTTCTCTTGTTCCTCCAGTTGGGGGATAGGAAACGTAAGTTTTAATAGGATAAACCTGCCCTGAAATTGTTAAGCCAAACATACTTAATGCCAATACTAAAATTTTTGTTTTCATATATGGGATAATTTGTTTTTTAATTAATGATTATCAGGGAGGCGAACAACAAAAGGGCAATTATAAAATTAAACTATTAATTTGTCATTGTCAATAGGTAAAAACACGTGTTTTAATTGATAATTAAGCCAGTTTTTTAGTTTTTACTTTTTAACTTGATATGGCTGCTTTCTTTTAGCCCTAAAGAATGACCACATAAAATCAGTTTGAAGATATGTCATTTTACCATTCTTGTCTGCATACCATTCCGGATTTGGTATTCCATTATCAGCAATGGTTGTATCTTTTGTATCCACTTTAAAAATCGGTAAACGATTTACAAAGTTTGCCGCTTTTAATACTTTTTTCTTGTTCTTGCCGTACTTAATCGTGTCTTGAATTTCTTTTGGTAATTCTTTAAAATCCAATTTTGCTCCAATAGTTGCTTTTGAATGGCAAGTTATACATGACGATGATTTAACAAAGCCATCCTCTGTGTATGTATTAGCTAATAATGTTGGTTTCCCTTTGAAATCAGTATACGCAGTTTGAGTGCCTCTCAAAATATAATTCTGCCATTTCAGAGGCATATTATGGTTTTTTAAATCATTGGACAAGGCAGTAGAAATTTTCCCATCTGGAGTTATACCATAAAAGTCTTTAGATTTTGTATTAGGGTCTTTTTCTACATCTGGTAGTCTAAAGTTCTTTCTATTTTCAAATGTTGCCCATGTCCACTGAGGCATGTCCTTCGAAATAATATGAAGTGATACAAGTCCCCAATATTGTATTTCTTTCTTCTTTGTTTTAGAATTTACTTTTTCAAAGCTGTGATAATGATAGTAAGAAGTATCTGAATCTTTAATTTTTATCCAAATAGCTTTAACCTCTTTTGCATCAATTGGTAAATCAATTTTCTTGTTTTGATTAAAATATTCCTCTTGTCCTTCTGCGTTGTACAAATCATTGTTTGTTATAAAATCAAAAACCGTTCTGTTCATTCTTGTTTCGTCGAGGCTTACTGAATCGTTTAATTCGTCGGGTACAATAAATATATTAAATGGTCCGTGAGGTTTAACATTCTTCTTTGCTAATTGATTTTGAACTTGCAAACGGGCTAACTGTTGTAGTGGTAAAGTTTCCAAATCTTCTAATGATTTCGAAGATTTTGTTACACTATCCCAAATTGGTTTTTTATTAGGGTTTGCATAAACATCTCTTGCAAGAGCCCAATTTTCCCAAGTAGTATTGCCTTTTGGATTGTTAGGATTTGCAGGACTATTGACCATTATAAATAATTGCCAAGCAACGCTGTCTGGGTGATTCATTGCAGGATTTGGATCATTGTTTGCAATTAATTTAGCTGTTGAGACGCTCTCGTCTTTTGTCTGATTACAAGCAATGATTATTATGATAATCAATAACGAAATTACTATTGTTTTTTTCATTTTATTTATGTTTCATTAATTTCTCTTTACGCTGTAAAAACTTGCTACTTTTCCTGCCTTAGCTTGTCCATGATCAACTGTCCGTACCACACTGCCAACAAACGCATCTACTTGACCAACCCCTTGTTTCCATTTTTGCACAACAAAACATTTGTAATTATAAATCCATCCTTGTGTACTTGTTCCTTTTATTCCATCACCTTGCATTTCAAAATTCACAATATCGCCATTACAATAATTTATTTTACCTGACATAACAAGTTTTCCTGAAGAACCCATGTTTAATTCACCTGCAATAGAGTCTCTACCGTTTTGCTTTAACCGCATTATAGCCGTTGCGAATTCAAGGTTATTAAATGGAATAGTATCTATTGGATTATTAAGCAGACTTCTATAGGTCCAATCACCATTAATAAAAGTTCCATCGTGAGTTTCTTGCATACCTATCATTTCCAACTTCTTTTCCGGATTATTACAAGAAATTAATATTATTACAACCGTTAGATAATAGATTACT
>DATMPR010000265.1:0-5053 GCA_035567575.1 Bacteroidia bacterium | reverse complement strand
TCATGTTTGTAGCGCTGGAAAATATAATAACGGATAAATTAAAGCCGACAAGGATATTGATTGTCTTTGCTTTTGGTTTAATACACGGATTGGGTTTCGCAGGAGTTTTAAAAGATCTGGGTCTGCCGCAGCGTGAATTTGTGAATGCTTTAATAAGTTTCAATTTGGGTGTTGAGTTAGGTCAGGTTAGCATTATTTTGGCGGCCTGGTGGCTGTTTGGCAAGTGGTTTAACCAAAAACCATGGTACAGAACCCGTATTGTTAATCCTTTATCGGCTGTCATAGCGGTAATAGCTCTATACTGGACTATAGAACGAGCTTTTTTTCAATAATTTTTTAAATCCAAATGTTATTTTTTACCGTATATATTTATGGTGAAAAGACTTTTCATATATCTGATGTTATTTGTTTATGCGGCAGCTCAATTAAAGCCTTTAACAGCAATGTTAAATGATGTTTTAGCACATACATTCTGGAAAGTGCAGCACATGGCAACCGTACATTTCGAAAATGGACATTATCATTTACATAATGAATTAAAAAAAATATCAGAAGAAGATAAAAGTTCAACACAAGAAAAATCATCTTCAACTGAAAAATCAAACGAAACAAATTCAAATCAAATAGTTCATGAACTTAATTTTGATTTTGAAATTCAAAGTATTCTCATTCCTGAAATGTTAAATCCTGTTCAGGATATTATTTCCGGATTTACTCAGATCAATTCCCCTCCGCCTAAAAAAGCATAAATTCTTGTTTTTTCATTGGTGATTTTTCCAATTCACCCGATTTCTATTTGATTATTTGTTTTTTATTTAAATAAATGAAAAAGATTTATTTTCTTATTTGTATTTGCATTCAATACTTTGGTTTAGCACAAACCGGAACGAAGGATACTTTGTTAAAAGGTGGAATCAATCTTAAAGAGATTGTTATTTCTGATTCAAAAAACAATTCTCATGGAGCAGAAATAATAAGTAAGATCGATCAGCAATTACGTCCAACTAATTCTGCGCAGGACTTATTAAGACTAGTGCCGGGTTTATTTATTGCACAACATGCAGGCGGTGGTAAAGCAGAGCAGATCTTTTTACGTGGTTTCGATTGTGATCATGGTACTGATTTCTCTGTTAACATTGATGGCATGCCCGTTAATATGGTTTCACACGCGCACGGACAAGGTTATGCCGATTTTCATTTTGTGATACCGGAAACCATTGATAAATTAAAAGTATATAAAGGAACTTATAATGCAGCTTACGGCGACTTTGCAACATCAGGGGCGGGAGAGTTCTCTACAAAAAATAACATTGGTAAAAGCACGGTGAAATTGGAATATGGTCAGTACGATACTTACCGCGCCATGGCGATGATCGATCTATTGCAGGGAAAACATTTGTTTACAAAATTGAATGAGAATTTCTATGTAGCAAGTGAATACAATTACGCCAATTCATTTTTAGAGAATAAACAACATTTTTACCGCTATAATATTTTTGCAAAATACAGCGGACAATTAAATAATAATAATTTTCTTACGTTTTCCGGCTCTACATTTTCATCTGCATGGGATGCGTCCGGACAAATTCCAACACGAGCTGTTGAGAATGGAGAAATTTCACGTTTCGGAAGCATTGATCCCACAGAAGGAGGAAATACAAGCAGAACGAATGCTAATTTATCATTGGCTACTTCTTTAAGGAATGGCGGTTTAATTAAAAACCAGGCTTTTTACAGTTATTATGATTTTAATTTGTATTCTAATTTCACTTTCTTTTTGCATGATAGCATAAACGGCGATCAGATCAATCAAAAAGAAAATGGAAGAAATATTTACGGTTATAAATTCTCTTACGAGAAAAACTCAAACATCGGATCAAAAATATTAAAAACAACAATTGGCATTGGAACCAGAATTGATGACGGAATCGTGTCGTTAAGACACACTGTAAAGCGCACAGTTTTAGATACAATTTCTATAGGACACTTATTCGAACAGAACATAAACGCTTATCTGGATGAAACACTTTACTTAACTGAAAAATTTTCGATTAATGCAGCCATTCGCTTCGATTATTTTAATTTCCAATTCAAAAATTTTCAGCATGATAGTTTAAGCGGAAGTAAACAAGTACCGAAAGTTAGTCCGAAATTAAATTTGTATTATGATGCGTCACCGAATATTCAGTTCTTTGCACATGCAGGCTATGGTTTTCATTCTAATGATGCGCGTTCTGTTGTTCTTAAAAGCAATCAAAACAATTTACCAACTGCATTAGGTTATGAAGCAGGTTCAACGTTTAAATTAGGTAAAAAAATATTGGTGAATGCCGCATTGTGGGGACTTGATCTGCAAAGCGAGCTGGTATATGTAGGGGATGCATCCATTGTTAAAATTACCGGAGCTACACGAAGATTAGGCGCTGATCTTTCTATGCGTTTTCAGCTTTCAAATATTGTGTTTGCCGATTTTGATCTAAACTATAATCATGGCAGGTATATAAACTTACCAAAGGGCGAAAATTACATTCCTCTCGCGCCTTCTTTAACCAGTACCGGCGGTTTAAGTCTTAAACAAACAAAAGGATTTAATGCAAGTGTGCGTTATAGATATTTGAATTCGAGACCCGCTAACGAAGATAATAGCGTTCAAGCCTTAGGTTATTTTTTATTAGATGCAGTTGTAAATTATACTCATCCTAAATTCCAAATAGGTCTGTCAGCCGAGAACCTTTTAAATACAAAGTGGAACCAGGCTCAATTTGATACCGAAAGTCGCTTAAGGAATGAAACTCAACCTGTAAGCGAATTGCATTATACCCCCGGAACCCCGTTTTTTATAAAGGGAAGCATAGCCTTTTTCTTTTGACGTAATCATGTCTTTGGTATGAACCTTTTGCTTAACAATAACTTAAACATGCCTTAATTCTCTTACATCTTTTACAGTTGTAAGGATTTAGTATTGCATTCGTCTAATTTTACGTACATTCATTATGTGAATTTGGCGGCTGTAAAAAAATATAGTGAAGAAGAATTGGTTAAGGACCTCTTGTCAGGAGATTCGAAACGGTTTGAAATGATATACGATCATTTTTCTCCGTCCTTATTAGGTATAGTAAAAAAAATTGTAAAGTATGATGAACTGGCGGAAGATGTATTGCAGGATGGTTTTTTAAAGATATGGAACAACTCTAAATTTTACAATCCCAAAAAATCAAGATTATTTACCTGGATGCTGAATATTATGCGCAACACTGCAATTGATTATCTCCGTTCGAAACACGGAAAAATTGAAAAGAAAAATCTCTCGGTGGATTCTTTTAGTAATCACCAAATGCCGGAATTTCCTAATGATGCAGATCACGAACATATCGGTCTTAAAAAAATAGTAAGTGAATTAAAGACCGATCAGCACGAGATAATAAATCTTGCTTTTTTTGAAGGTTATACTCAGGATGAAATTGCAAAAAAATTACAGATACCATTAGGAACAGTGAAAACTAAATGCCGTACGGCCCTCCTTAGTCTTAGAAAAACTTTAAATAGCACAAATTAAAATTATCAGGCTGCAATTCGCTGTAAAATGGCTTTGCAAGGAATACTGGATGTCACTCTTACTACATGGGTTTCATGTAAAGGAATAGCGAAATAATCTCCCGGGACAAGGCTATGAACTTTATCGCCGACAGTAATGTTGCAAGTACCTTCAATAATAAGAAATTTTTCAAACTCATTATCGTGTTCTTCAGGCGGTGTCATTTTTCCTATCCAGATAATGGCAGTTATTGCTTTTGGAGTGTATCCAATTATTTTGGCATGGAAATCTTTGAAATCTGAAGGTAAAAAAATATCTTTCCTGATCAACCATTCATTAAAATCAGTCACTTTTGAATTCGCATTTAATTCAGGCGGGAAAGAAGGAACTTCTCCATTTTTTATCCTTTCAGAATAATCGATGGATGCAATTAAAAAAGGTTTTAAGGTCGGACTTGGTTTTACGGCGTATAATTGAGCGTACAATTCAATATCTTTATTTATAATATCAATTTCATTACGGATCTCCGGATGTTTTTCGGCCATTTCTTCTACTTCTCTTGTTTCCTCGGGCGTAGCAATACCTAAAACATATAGTTCTAAAATACCGGATTTTATATATTCGGAAACAGTAATCATAACAACAACCTCTTCACTGGTTTTAAATACGTACGAAATTAGTAAATAAATGGATTTAGAAAAATGGCTTATTAGACGAACGTATCTTTTTTAATGATTAGTATTGGTAAACTAAGGACTCCTAAATTGATTAGTATTTTGTTGAGCATTTTCTCATTGAAAAGGATAGATCGCCAGGTAAACTCTCCGGATCCCATTAGGTTTTAAGAAAAAAATAGCGTATTTTTGATAACAGATTACAATAAACTGTATATCGGGTTCTCGCTCTTAGTCAAAGCCTCTGGAATTTAATTTTTTAAATGGGATGATGAAAATATATTTTTCTTTATTCATTTTTTTGATCTTACAGGCATTAGATACATATGCTCAAACTAACTCTGCCCTTAATGCCCGTTTGGAAATAAAGAATGGGCGTGGAATGTATTCCAAAGTCTTTTTAAAAGAGAATGGAGAAAATGAAGCTATTTTATCTTCCTATCCGGTTCATTATAAAAAAAATGGTGTATGGGAGGAAATAAATACAAATATCACTTCATTTAAGGGCGGCTTTCAAAATGAAAGTAATATTATTCAGTCTTATTTCCCAAACAATATTAGTAGCTCTGGCAAAATAAAATTAATTGTAAACTCTAATCAAGAAATTTTTATTCGTTCCGAAAAGAAAATTGTACTGTTAAATAATACAACAGATCTTAATATACAAACTATCAGTCTTGATAATTCACCCGCAAATGTTATTGGCAACAGCGTTAAGTATTCAAATATTTATCCGGGTATTTCTGATGAGTTCACTGTATTGAATGGGCAAATAAAAAATAATGTTGTTTTAAATGCTCCGCCAGCTTTATTAAACAATGTTTCTTCAGGATATTTTGGTTTT
>DATMPR010000264.1:0-16656 GCA_035567575.1 Bacteroidia bacterium | reverse complement strand
GTTGACATTTTATTTCTAGTTTAATTACTGATTAAAATTTAAGTCCGCCTTCACGCGCACCTTCTGCTACTTGTTTAACACGGCCATGATATAAATAACCATTACGATCGAACGTAACAGAACTAAATCCTGCGGTTACCGCTTTTTCAGCAATAAGTTTTCCAACTAATTTTGCTTTTTCAGATTTATTTACCTTGGCAGATTTAATTGTTTTGTCGCTTGTTGCTGCCGCTAGTAAAGTTTTTCCTGCTTTATCATCAATTAACTGAGCATAGATCTCGTTATTGCTGCGGTACACACATAAGCGCGGAGAGTCTTTAGTCCCTTTTACGGTTTTACGGATCCTGTGTTTTATCCGTTGTCTTCTATCTTGTTTACTTAATGCCATTTTTTCTATTTTTTATTCCCCGGTTTTGCAGGGATATTTTAATTATTTTTTAGCTGCTGATTTACCTGCTTTACGGCGTAAGATCTCACCTGTAAACTTGATACCTTTTCCTTTATATGGTTCAGGTTTGCGTAATGAACGGATCTTTGCAGCAACTAATCCTATCAATTGTTTATCGGCGCTCTCTAACGTAATTTTAGGGTTCGCGCCTTTTTCTGTAACAGTTGAAACTTTAATTTCCACAGGTAATTCAAAGTTAATGTTGTGAGAATATCCTAACGATAACTCTAACATTTGTCCTTTGTTCGAAGCGCGGTAACCTACACCTACTAATTCCTGTTCAGTTTTATAACCTTCGCTAACACCTTTGATCATATTAGCAATTAAAGCGCGGTACAAACCATGTAACGAACGGTGACGCTTGTGATCTGTCGGGCGCTCCAATGTAATTACACCATCTGTGATTTTAACTGTTATATCTGCATCAACTTTTTGAGTTAATGTTCCTTTTTTTCCTTTAACGGTTACCAATCCATTGGCAACATTAACCTCAACTCCCTGAGGTATTGTTATTGGTGCTTTTCCTATTCGTGACATGTTTTCTTTCCTCCTGTATTTAAATTAAGAAACATAACATAAAACTTCACCACCCACATTTTGTGTTCTTGCTTCTTTATCGGTCATAACACCTTTAGAAGTAGAGATGATGGCAATACCTAATCCATTTAATACTTTAGGCATTGTGCTTACACCTGCGTACGTACGTAAACCCGGTGAAGAAATGCGGTCTAAAGAACGGATAGCCGATAATTTTGTTACCGGATGGTACTTTAATGCTATTTTAATTGTACTCTGTTTTTTTTCGTTCTCTTCGAACTTGTAGTTTAGAATATAACCTTTATCGAAAAGAATCTTTGTGATTTCTTTCTTAAGGTTAGAAGCAGGTACTTCTACAATTCTGTGGTTTGCACTGATCGCGTTTCTAACGCGGGTTAAGTAATCTGAAATTGAATCTGTCATTTTTTATTTTTTATATCTTATCCCGCAAGCAGGATAATTATACATTAATACTCTTTCTTATTTACCAGCTCGATTTAGTTAATCCCGGTATCAAACCAAATAAAACCATTTCGCGGAATGTTACACGGCTAATACCAAACTGACGCATGTAACCACGGGGACGACCGGTTAATTTACAACGGTTACGACCCCTTACCGGAGACGAGTTACGTGGTAATTTTTGCAAACCTACCTGGTCGTTTGCCTTTTTTAGTTCTGCGCGTTTAGCAGCATACTTATCAGCTAATCTTTTACGTTTGGCCTCACGGGCCTTCATTGATTCTTTTGCCATTATTTATTTTTTAAACGGTAATCCAAATTCAGTTAATAATGCTTGCGCTTCTTTATCGGTTGGTGCAGATGTTACAAACGTAATATCCATACCATTGATCTTACTTACTTTATCGATATCAATTTCAGGGAAGATGATCTGCTCGGTGATACCTAATGTATAGTTACCGTGGCCATCAAATCCTTTTGCATTGATTCCTTTAAAATCACGGATACGCGGTAAAGCCGAAGCTACTAAACGATCAAGGAATTCGTACATTTTGTCACCGCGCAATGTTACACGAACACCAATTGCTACTCCTTTACGTAATTTAAAATTCGAAATATCTTTTGATGAATAAGTAGCAACAGCTTTCTGACCGGTAATAGTGGTCATTTCTTTTACTGCCGACTCGATCATTTTTTTATCAGATACTGCTTCGCCTACACCTTGATTGATGCAAATTTTTTCCAATTTAGGAACTTGCATTACAGTAGTGTAATTAAAACTACCCATAAGATTTTTCGCGATCTCAGAGCGGTATTTGGTTTTTAACCTCGGTTGATACGTTTTTGTTGCCATTATTTAATTACCTCCTTTGTTTTTTTAGAGATACGTACTGTGTTGTTTGTTTTTTCGTCGACCTGGCGGCCGATACGAACTGTTTTTCCACCTTCAACATACATTACATTTGAAATGTGTACTGCGCCTTCTTGTTTAGTGATACCTCCATTTGGAGTTTTTGCATTTGGTTTGCTGTGTTTGCTGATCATATTAACACCTTCAATCAAAACGCGTAATTTTTTTGTATCAATAGATAGGATCTTACCTTCCTGGCCTCTTGATTCACCTGAAATCACTCGTACTGTATCGCCTTTTTTTAATTTTAATTTTGACATGACATCAATTGTTTTTAAAGCACTTCCGGTGCTAATGATATAATTTTCATAAATTGTTTATCGCGTAATTCACGGGCAACCGGTCCGAAAATACGTGTACCACGAATTTCATCTGTTCCGCTTAATAACACTACTGCGTTATCATCAAAACGAATATAAGAACCATCCTGACGGCGGATCTCTTTTCTCGTTCTAACAATTACAGCTTTACTCACTGTTCCTTTTTTTACGTTGCCTGAAGGCATTGCATGCTTAACTGTAACCACCACTTTATCGCCTATAGAAGCGTAACGTTTACGGGTACCGCCTAAAACACGAATAACCAACACTTCCTTGGCACCGCTATTGTCGGCTACAGATAATCTTGACTCGGTTTGTATCATTTTACTTTTTTATTAATTCAGTTCCAAAAAATTATTTAACTCTTTCTAAAATTTCAACCAGGCGCCAGTTCTTTGTTTTGCTTAATGGGCGGGTTTCCATAATACTAACGGTATCGCCAATATTGCATTCGTTCTTTTCGTCGTGCGCAACGAACTTCGAAGTTTTATTTACGAACTTACCGTATTTAGGATGTTTTACTTTACGCATAACTGCAACGACAATAGATTTGTTCATCTTATTGCTGGTAACAACACCTGTTTTTTCTTTTCTTAAATTTCTTTCTTCCATTGTAATGGTATCTTAATTATTTTACTGCTTTTTTACGTTTTGTAGCTTCTGTTTGTAAACGAGCTATGGTTTTACGTGTATCACGGATCTTGATCGGATTTTCTATAGGAGAAACATTATGGTTTAATTTTAATTTACCATAATTTTCTTTTCCTTCTTTAATTTTATCGATCAATTCCTGATCTGATAATGCTGCTATTTCTTTCTTTTCCATTTTAATTCTTTTTATGCTTCGTTAGCGCTGTAATCTCTTCTCACAACAAATTTTGTTACGATCGGCAATTTTTGTGCTGCCAAGCGCAACGCCTCTTTAGCAACATCAATAGGAACACCTTCTGCTTCAAATAAAATACGTCCCGGTTTTACAGGAGCAACCCAATATTCAGGTGCACCTTTACCTTTACCCATCCGAACCTCAGCCGGTTTTTTAGTAATTGGTTTATCAGGGAAAACACGGATCCATACTTGCCCTTCACGTTTCATGAAACGGGTGATGGCAATACGGGCGGCTTCAATTTGACGCGCAGTAACCCACGTGCCTTCTATTGCTTTTATACCAAATGAACCAAAGGCTAACTGATCGCCGCGTTTGGCGTTGCCTTTCATTTTCATTTTCTGGCATTTTCTGAACTTCGTTCTTTTCGGTTGTAACATTTTATAAAATCTTTAATTCTTTTTACCTTTTTCTTTTTTAATAGTGAAGTGAACTTTGTTCTACTTCGCTATTTGTCTTCTCTTTTACCTTTTTTCTTTCCACCGAATTTTGGTGAAGGCGGGCCTTTCTTTTCTTTAGCTAAGCCTACATTTGGCGAGAGATCACGTTTGCCAAACACCTCGCCTTTACAGATCCAAACTTTTACGCCGATACGACCGTAAGATGTGTGAGCTTCTGCAACTGCATAATCAATATCGGCGCGAAGCGTATGTAACGGAGTACGCCCCTCTTTATAGCCTTCAGAACGTGCCATCTCAGCACCACTCAAACGGCCCGATACTTTTATCTTAATTCCTTCTGCACCCATGCGCATGGTTGAAGCCATACTCATTTTAGCTGCACGGCGGAATGAAATACGGCCTTCAATTTGACGGGCAATGCTATCTGCAACAATACGCGCATCAGTTTCCGGACGTTTAATTTCAAATATATTTATCTGAACTTCTTTTTTAGTCAGTTTTTTGATCTCTTCTTTTAGTTTATCAACTTCTTTACCACCCTTACCGATAATGATACCCGGACGAGCTGTATTGATCGTTACTGTAACTAATTTTAAAGTACGCTCAATTACAATTTTAGAAATACTTCCTTTTGCAAGACGCGCTTTTAAATAGGTTCTGATTTTTTCATCTTCGATCAATTTTTCAGAATAGTCTTTTCCACCATACCAGTTAGAGTCCCAACCTTTAACGATTCCTAAACGAAAACCTATCGGATTAACTTTTTGTCCCATCTTATTTTTTATCTAAAGTTTTTGTACCAATTTCTAATGTCACATGATTTGAACGCTTACGGATGCGGTAGCCGCGGCCCTGAGGCGCAGTACGCAAACGCTTTACCATTAAAGCGCTATCAACCATTACCGATTTAACTATCAAAGTATTCTCTTCAACTTTCGTTTCTGTTTTTGCTTCGTAGTTTGCGATAGCTGATTTTAATAATTTTTCTAAACGTCCTGAAGCTTCACGTGTGTTAAACTTTAATACGCTTAATGCTTTATAAACGTCCATGCCGCGAACTAAGTCTGCAACCTGACGCATTTTACGAGGTGATGTAGGACAATTATTCAATTTAGCGAAATAAGTTGTCTTATTTGCTTCCTTGCGTTTGTCTGCCACTAATCTTTTTCTTTTACCCATTGTAATATATCTTTAATACTTAAATTATTTATTAGCCGGAGTTGATGGTGTTGCAGCAGCTCCTTTATTGTGACCGGCGTGACCTTTAAATACGCGTGTTGGTGCAAACTCACCTAATTTATGGCCTACCATATTTTCAGTTACATAAACAGGAATAAATTTTGCTCCATTATGAACTGCAAATGTATGTCCGACAAATTCCGGCGGAATAGTTGAGCGGCGTGCCCAGGTTTTAATAACCGATTTTTTACCGCCTGCGGTCATCTTATCAACTTTACCTGCCAAATTGTGGTCGATAAAGGGTCCTTTTTTTAGTGATCTTGCCATTTTTATTTTTTTAAGTTTTGAATCTCACCGGTGACTTCGACTTCGCTCAGTCTCCGGATCAACCATTAAACGTTATTTTTATTTTTTATAATGAAGTGAGCTTCGCTCTACTTCATTGTTATTTTTTTCTTCTTTCTATAATGTGTTTGTTACTTGCTTTTGCTTTGTAACGGGTTTTAAATCCTTTTGCAGGTAAGCCTTTACGTGAACGTGGATGACCACCTGAAGCGCGGCCTTCGCCACCTCCCATTGGGTGATCAACCGGATTCATTGCAACCGGCCTTGTACGCGGACGAACACCTAACCAACGCTTACGGCCTGCTTTACCATGAACTTCAAGGTTATGATCAGGATTAGATACTGCGCCAATTGTTGCTTTACAAGTAATTAAGATCATACGTGTTTCACCTGAAGGCATGCGAAGTATAGCGTATTTACCTTCACGGTTAGTTAATTGTGCATAAGAACCTGCACTGCGTGCTAATGCCGCACCCTGACCCGGACGTAATTCAATATTGTGAATGATAGTTCCTAATGGAACGTCAGCTAAGAATAAAGTATTACCAACTTCAGGTAATGCCTTTGAGCCTGACATAATTTTTTTACCAACTTCTAAACCTTGAGGAGCGATAATGTAACGCTTCTCACCATCTTTATAGTTAATTAAAGCAATACGCGCTGTACGGTTTGGATCGTATTCGATCGTTGAAACAGTTCCTTCAATTCCGTCTTTATCACGTTTGAAATCAATTATACGGTATTGTTTTTTGTGACCACCGCCAATGTAACGCATGGTCATTTTACCGGAGTTGTTACGTCCACCGGAACGTTTGTTAGTTGAAGTCACCAAACTTTTCTCCGGCTGGTTATCAACTGTAATATCTTTATTGTCTGAAGATATTTTATATCTCAAACTTGGCGTTAACGGTCTATATTTTTTTAATCCCATTTTAAATTTCTTTTACTAATTATATGCTTGCGTAAAAATCAATTACTTCACCTTTTTTCAAAGTTACGATAGCTTTTTTGCCACGGTTAACTCGGCCAACAGCTACACCACGTGTTGTGTTACGTGTTTTAACTTTACCAATGTATTGCTGCGTATTAACTGAATCAACTTTTACACCGTACATTTTTTCGATCGCCGCTTTTATTTCCAATTTATTGGATTCTTTACTTACTATAAAACCATAGCGATTTAACTTTTCTGATTGAGAAGTTATCTTTTCGGTAATTATAGGTTTAATTAAAATTCCCATTTTATTTATTTAAAATTGTTTCAATTACTTTAACTGAACTTTCTGATAAAATTAAATTATCAGCATGCAAAATATCGTATGTATTAAGATCAGAAGCATTAACCACTTTTGCTTTTGTAAGATTACGTGATGATAAATACACATTGCTATTAGGCGTTCCTAAAACCAATAATGTTTTTTTACCATCCATGTTCAAATTCTTGATCAGGTCGATATAATTTTTTGTTTTAGGAGCTTCAAATGCAAAATCTTCCAATACGGTAATTGCATTATCTTTTGCTTTATAAGTTAAAGCTGAATTACGAGCTAATACCTTTACTTTTTTATTCAATTTAAAAGAGTAATCACGCGGGCGTGGACCAAATGCACGGCCGCCGCCAATGAACACGGGTGATTTCATTGAACCGGCACGGGCACCACCGGTACCTTTTTGACGTTTCAATTTTTTAGTTGTACGCGCAATTTCAGCACGCTCTTTCGATTTGTGAGTTCCCTGGCGCTGATTCGCTAAATAACTCTTAATATCAAGATAAATACTGTGGTCGTTTGGCTCAATTCCAAAAATTGAATCAGCTAAGTCAACTTTCTTCGCTGTTTTTTTACCACTTATGTTTATTACTTCTACTTGCATGACTATTTCTCAATTAAAACGTATGAACCTCTTGCACCCGGAATAGAACCTTTAACAAGGATCACATTCTTATCTACCATTACTTTTACTACTTGCAGGTTTTGAACTTTTTTACGGTTACCACCCATTCTTCCTGCCATGCGAACGCCTTTTAATACGCGTGACGGATCAGATGAAGAACCAATAGAACCGGGAGCTCTTTCACGATCATGCTGACCGTGAGATTTATTAGCATGACCTACCCCGCTAAATCCATGACGTTTTACAACACCCTGGAAACCTTTTCCTTTTGAAGTTCCAATTACATCAACGAAATCGCCTTCAGCGAAAAGATCGGCTGTAATTACATCTCCTAAATTTTTCTCAACTTCAAAATGACGGAATTCAACAACTTTACGCTTTGGAGTGGTTTTGGCCAATTCAAAATGTTTTTTCATTGCATTTGATGTGTGCTTTTCTTTCTTCTCATCAAACGACAATTGTAAAGCTTTGTATCCGTCTTTCTCATTGGTTTTTACTTGCGTAACAACGCAAGGACCTACTTCAATAACTGTGCATGGTACATATTTACCATTGGCATCGAAGAAGCTGGTCATTCCTATTTTTTTACCAATTAATCCTGACATTTTACTTTTTGTTTATTATTTTTATTTACTTAAAATTTAATTTATAATCAATTCGCCTAACTCCGTTAAACTTTAATTTCAACCTCAACTCCACTAGGCAATTCAAGTTTCATTAAGGCATCAACAGTTTTTGATGAAGAACTATAGATGTCCAGCAAACGCTTGTAAGAGCATAATTGAAACTGATCACGTGCTTTTTTGTTAACGTGAGGAGCTTTTAACACTGTGAAAATACGTTTGTGAGTAGGTAATGGAATTGGTCCGTTAACTACAGCGCCTGTAGATTTTACAGTTTTTACGATCTTCTCGGCAGATTTATCAACTAAGTTGAAATCGTACGATTTTAGTTTTATTCTTATTCTTTGGCTCATTGTATTTCTAAACCTTTATTAATTAAACTTTTTCTTCTTTTTTACCCTTTGCTTTTGCAATTACATCAGCTGCAATACCTGCAGGACATTCTGTAAAGTGCGAAAACTCCATTGTTGATGATGCACGACCTGATGTTAAAGTTCTTAGCTGAGTAACATATCCAAACATCTCAGATAGAGGTACTTTAGCTTTAATTACCTGAGCTGTTCCTTTACTATCCATTCCTTCAATTTGACCACGGCGACGATTTAAGTCACCTACAACATCACCCATGTTTTGTTCCGGAGTGATAACTTCTATTTTCATGATCGGCTCTAATAACACAGGCTTACATTTGCCTAATGCTTCACGGAATGCGTTACGTGCACAGATCTCAAAAGATAATGCGTCAGAGTCAACCGCATGGTAAGAACCGTCAGTTAATACAACTTTTAATCCAACTAAAGGATAGCCTGCTAAGACACCATTATTTAAAGATGCTTTAAATCCTTTTTCAACAGCAGGGATAAATTCGCGGGGAATGTTACCACCGGTAATTTCATTAACGAATTGTAAAGCGCCTTTTGTTATATCGTAATCAGCATCAACCGGACCTAATTCAACTTTCATATCAGCAAACTTACCACGACCACCAGTTTGTTTTTTGTAAACTTCACGATGAGCTACAGTAGTTGTAACTGCCTCTTTATAAGATACCTGAGGCGCACCTTGATTAACCTCTACTTTAAACTCGCGACGTAAACGGTCAACGATAATTTCTAAGTGAAGTTCTCCCATACCTGATATAATGGTTTGACCAGAATCTTCATCCGTTTTAACACGGAAAGTAGGATCTTCTTCAGCTAATTTATTTAATGCGACACCTAATTTATCTAAATCAGCCTGAGTTTTAGGCTCAATTGCCACTCCGATAACCGGCTCAGGGAAATTCATTGCTTCAAGAACAATTGGATGTTTCTCATCGCAAAGAGTATCACCTGTTTTAATATCTTTAAATCCTACTGCAGCTCCAATATCGCCAGCCTCAATAAACTCAACCGGGTTTTGTTTGTTAGCATGCATTTGGAAAATACGTGAAATACGCTCTTTATTACCACTACGGGTATTTAGTACATAAGAACCGGCATCTAAACGTCCGCTATAAGCACGGAAAAAACACAAACGACCAACGAAAGGATCGGTTGCAATTTTAAATGCCAAGGCTGTGAATGGTTCTTTTACATCTGGTTTACGCGTTACTTCTTCTTCTGTATCAGGATTAATACCAGTAACTTGCGGCCTGTCAAGTGGTGAAGGCATTAATTCCATAACTAAATCAAGCATGGTTTGAACACCTTTATTTTTGAAAGCACTACCGCAAACCATTGGAACCACTTTATTGGCAACACAAGCTTTACGTAATGCATCTAATACTTCGCGCTCGGTTATAGTTTCGGGAGCGTCAAAGAACTTTTCCATAATTTTATCATCAAATTCAGCAACTGATTCAAATAATTTCTCTCTCCACTCTGCAACTTCTTCCTTCATAGCATCAGGGATAGGAACTTCTTTATAAGTCATCCCTTTATCAGCTTCATTCCAAACAATACCACGATTATTAATAAGATCAACCACACCAATAAAATTCTCTTCAGCGCCAATTGGTAATTGTAACGGGACAGCGTTACCGCCTAATATTTCTTTTGTTTGTTTAACTACGTTTAAAAAATCGGCACCCTGGCGGTCCATTTTATTAACGAAACCAATACGGGTTACATTATAGTTATCCGCTAAGCGCCAATTTGTTTCTGACTGAGGCTCAACACCATCAACTGCAGAAAACAAGAAAACTAAACCATCTAGGATACGTAATGAACGGTTCACCTCAACTGTAAAGTCAACGTGACCCGGAGTATCAATAATGTTTACTTTATATTGATTATCGCGGTATTTCCAAAAACAGGTTGTAGCCGCAGATGTAATCGTAATACCACGCTCTTGCTCTTGTACCATCCAGTCCATAGTAGCTGCACCATCGTGAACCTCACCAATCTTATGGTTAACACCTGTATAATATAGAATACGCTCGGTACAGGTAGTTTTACCTGCATCAATGTGGGCTGCGATCCCTATATTTCTTGTATATCTTAAGTCCATTTTATATTAAAATCTAAAGTGTGAGAAGGCTTTATTAGCTTCTGCCATTTTGTGTATATCTTCTTTCTTTTTAAATGCCGAACCTTCTTCTTTTGCAGCAGAAACGATTTCGCCGGCTAATTTATGAGCCATTGATTTTTCGTTACGTTTACGTGAATAAAGAATTAGCCATTTAATTGCCATCGATATTTTACGATCGGGGCGGATTTCCGATGGAATCTGAAAAGTAGCACCACCTACACGGCGTGAACGTACTTCTACCTGAGGAGTGACGTTTGATAAAGCTTTTTTCCAAACTTCTAAACCATCTTCATTTGTACGCTTTGCAACAATACCAATTGCTTCGTGAAATATTTTTGAAGCGGTATTTTTCTTACCATCATACATCAAATTATTCAAGAAACGGGTTACCAAAATATCATTGAAGATTGGATCTGGTAATAACACTCTTTTTTTAGCTTTCGACTTTCTCATTATAAACGAATTCTAATATTTTTTATTAATTATTTTGCTGGTTTTGGTGTTGCGGCTGCTTTTGCGGCTGCACCTGCTTTAGGACGTTTTGTACCATATTTAGAACGTTGTTGTTTACGTCCTTCAACACCCGCTGTATCTAAAGTACCACGTACAATATGGTAACGTACACCTGGAAGATCCTTAACACGACCACCACGCACTAACACAATACTGTGTTCTTGCAAGTTGTGACCTTCGCCAGGGATATAAGCAATGATCTCTTGCTTATTGGTTAAACGAACCTTTGCAACCTTACGCATTGCTGAATTAGGTTTTTTAGGGGTGGTTGTGTACACACGTGTACAAACACCACGGCGTTGCGGACATGAGTCCAGGGCTGCCGATTTGCTCTTGTTGGTCGGTTTTTTGCGACCTTTTCTTACTAATTGTGATATTGTAGGCATTTTATCTCCTCTGTATTTATTAAAATTTCACTCTTATATTTAATTCTCCCCTAATTTTAGGGAGGGCAAAGATAGTTAAATAATCTGTCCCTACAAGGGAAAGAGGCCATAAAACGACCTAAAAATCTGTAAAAAATTTAGATTTAAGTTTTAATCAGTTAATTATCTGAAAATCAATGCGAAAAAATTTTTCTTATTTTTGTAAATTATTGAAATACGATAAGAGGTTTTAGACGTTTTAGGAAACGGATACTTTGCTGAAACGCAGCTTAAATTTTGAATTTGGCTCAACTCTAAATTTAAAAGCCAAATGATTGCAGGATATTTAAGTGGTTTAACTTCACCGCAGCAACTTGTCACGGCAACGGTTACTCAAGATAGATGATAATAGGGTTTACCATATTAAAATCATTAAACAATAAATCCCTATATTTACTTAAACCAATAAAACCCTAAACCATGTTATTAATAGGATGTTCACTTGCGTTGCTTGTAATTTATGCAGGCATGAAATTAATGGCCCAAACAGAAAAAGAGAATTTGGGTAAAATGTACAAATACGTTTCTATGTTTTTAGTTGTGATGGGATTTTTAATGATATCAGGAGCTGCCTGTTGCGGCATCATGCGCTGTTGTCATCGCGGACATGAAATGATGGAAAGAAAAGAAAGAATGATGGAAGAAAGATGTTTTGGTAATTCCTGTATGGGCGGACAAATGGGACATCATAACATGATGTTCAGACAGCGAATGAATATGGAAGGATGTTGCGAAGGAATGATGATGAATGGTAGTTGTGGCATGATGATGCGCGGTGGTGGTTGCGAAGGTGAAATGAATGGGTGCCACGGAAAAATGATGGGAAAATGTCGCGGCGATAACGAAGAATGTGATGAAGAATCTGACGAATGTCCAATGAAAAAAGGAGAATGCAAAAAAGATTCAGTTGTAAAAATAATTAAGAAAAAATAACCTTTCGGCAAGCTCAGGGTGACAATTATTTTTGAGAGGCTGCGATGTAAATTTATGTCGCGGCTTTTTTATTTCTAAAATTTGTAACCAATACCAATACCAAAGTTACTTAGCAATTGAACCCTTGGGCCATATATGTCGTTTTTATTGTCGTATTTTCCATCCTTGTTCCAATCGTATTTTATGGTTATGTCATTATCATAAATAAATTTGGTGGAAATACTTGCGGAAAGAAATTTATTTATTTTTAAAGTAATTAATGTATTCCAAACTACAACCGTATTCAATCCGGGGTTATTAAAGTAACTCGTAAAAAAATCAGCATAGGTATCAAGATTAACATTTTTCACAATATCTTTTTTGAATTTCAAAGTAAAACGACCTCCGAATTGATATCGGATTTTTTTACCGGGAGTGATGATGTTTCCTGATCCGTCTAAAACTGCCTTTGTAACTCCGAAATCTCCGTTATTTGCGAAAATTTGATTATTGACCACTGTAACTCTTCCCGCCAAGGGTGAAATTGTTGCCGAAAAATATTCAGCCGGTTTAAAATCCAAACCAAGCGCTAATTGAATGTAAGCAGGTGCCGCCCAATCTGAAATCATTTTCCGCGCTGTATCACCTAAATAATTATAGCCGGGCGAGAGTTGAGATCTGAAATCGGCCATTGCCGAATAAAACCAATATTTTTTAAAAGCTAAGATATTATATTGTGATACGGCTAATATTTGATCAACATTTTTTTTCCAGAATTTCGACTGACCCTGCATAATAATACCAAACTGAATATCTAATTTATTATTCCATTCATGATGTCCTTTTTTAAAATTAGCTTCATAATTGACAAGGCCCGTAAAAGCAATATTATCCTGACCACCTCCCTGCCAATTGCTTAAAGCGGTTTGAGAAAAATTCAATCCCACAAATCCAGTTGTTTTCCAGCATGTGTCTTTAATTAATTTTTTTATTGTGTCCTGCGATCTGGCAAATAAACAAATTATAACAAAAAATAAAGTAATTACTTTTTTCATATAAATTTTTTTAAAATAAATTTCTAATTAAAAACGTCCTCCGAATAATCTTTTACAATACCATAAAGTGTATCGCGTTCAATTGGTTTTCTTCCAACTTGTTTTATGAGTTCAACAAGTTCTTGGGTACTTAGTTTTGGGTTCTGCTCCTCTGAACCTGCCATGCTATAAATTTTTGTAGTATCATCAATTGTTCCGTCTAAATCATCAGCACCAAAATTCAAAGCCATTTGTGCAGTGCTTCTTCCGATCATCGCCCAATATGCTTTTATGTGCGGGAAATTATCTAAATAAATTCTTGCAATTGCATAATTACGTAAGTCTTCAATAACAGAAACTTCAGGTACGTTTGACATTTCATTGTCTTTATTCCTAAATTTAAGAGGGATAAATGCATTAAACCCTTTTGTTTTATCCTGCAACTGACGTAAACGCTCCATGTGATCAACTCTGTGCTCAAATGTTTCGATATGTCCGTACAACATTGTTGCATTCGATTGATTTCCCATTTTGTGCCAGATCTCATGTATACTCAACCATTCTTCTGACGTACATTTTCCGCCTGCAATTTTATCGCGGATATCTTTATCAAAAATTTCCGCTCCTCCACCCGGTAAACTATCAAGACCTGCTTCTTTAAAATGTTTCAATCCTTCTTCGTAAGTGAGTTTTGCTTTTTTGAAAATATAATGAAACTCAACAGGGGTTAAAGCTTTAATATGCAGATCCGGACGATGCGCTTTTATTTTTTTAAATAATTCAGTGTAGAAAGCTAAATCTTGTTTCGGAACAACACCACCCGTAATATGAACTTCGGTAACAGGCTGACCATCATATTTTTTTATGATATCTAAAATTTGATCCACAGAAAGTTCCCAGCCTTGCTCACGATTTTTAATTAAACGCGAGTAAGAACAAAACGAACACGAATAAACACAAACGTTTGTCGGTTCAACATGAAAGTTGCGGTTAAAAAAAACTTTATCACCGCTTTTTTTCTGACGGACAAAATCAGCAAGCGTTCCCAAAAAACTTAGAGAGCCTTCTTTGTAGAGTGTAACACCTTCATCAAACGAAATACGTTCACCTTTAAAAACTTTATGCGAAATTTGTTTTAATTGTGTTGATATGTGTGAAGAAGTAATTATATCTTCGGGACGTGTTGCGATCATTTTAATTAAATAGAATTTATCCGTAAATATCTTTTCTGTGACCAATCTTTCTAAAGCTTGCTTTTTTCCTTAATATTTTCTTTGCGTCTTCCCAGCTAATTTTTTCGTCATATTTTCTGCTCTCAGCAACTAAAACATCAATAAACTCATGGACATCTTCGTCATTATGCTCAATTGTTTTAAGATCAATTACAACTGCTTTTTTCTTGTTTTTTTCGTCGGTTATATAACTTATGCCTTTCATAGTATCAAATTTACAAAAAAATAATCTTTCAAATTTTAAGAAAGCGGAACTGCTTTTCTATCAATAAATCCTCCACCCACCAGATCATTTCCTTCGTAGATCACTGCGCTTTGTCCCGGCGCAACGCCAGTTACAGGCGAATGAAAAATAACATCCAGTTTTTTATCAATCGCATTTATCGTTGCTAACACGCCGGGATCTTTGTAACGGATTTTTGTCAAGCCCACAAAATCTTCCGGCAATGTTTCGTATTTAATTAAATTAAAATCGCGCACTTGCAATCGTTGTTCTTCAAGATCTTCTTTATCCCCTAAAACAATTGTATTCGTTTCAGGAATTATTTCTTTCACAAAAACAGGATCACCCATAGCGATGTCCAAACCTTTTCTTTGTCCAATAGTATAAAATGGATAACCACGATGTGTCCCCACTCTTTTACCTTTGTAAACGTAATCGCCGCCTTCAACTTTCGCTTCCAGATCCGGTAAACGGTGTTTTAAAAATGAACGGTAATCGTTATTTGGCACAAAACAAATATCATAGCTTTCACTTTTATTCGCCAGATCAATAAAGCCCGCATCTTTTGCCATTTGTTTGATATCAGGTTTTTTAAATTTTCCCAATGGAAAATGCGTCCGCTTTAAACTTTCTTGCGATAATCCCCACAACACATACGTTTGATCTTTATTTTCATCAACACCCTTAAAAACAACTTTGCGATTACCTTCATCGCGCAATTGTGCATAATGTCCGGTTGCAATAAATTCGCAATCTAACATATCTGCACGTTTTAATAGAGCATCCCACTTAATATGTGTGTTGCACAACACGCAAGGATTTGGTGTTCTTCCTGCTAAATATTCTTCAACAAAATTATTTATGATATGATCACCAAACTCAGAACGGATATCTAAAATATAATGAGGGAAACCAAAATTCACTGCAATGGCACGTGCATCATTAATACTATCTAAACTGCAACAACCTGTTTCGCGTTTGCTGGCGCCTGATGTGACATAGTCCCATGTTTTCATCGTAATACCAACCACTTCGTAGCCTTCTTCATGCAGCATCATAGCAGCCACAGAGCTATCTATGCCGCCACTCATTGCTACTAATACTTTTCCTTTTCTACTCATTGTGTTTGGTTATTGAGTTATTAGGTTATTGAGTTATCAGTTAATTCTTACCAACCTAATAACTTAATAAGCTACTTCTTTTTTTCCAATTTTTTTGGCTGTGAATCCTGAACTTTATTTTTTTCAAAAAATTCATCCGTTTTCTTTTTGTCAGCTAATTTTCCATCAATATATAATTCCTTTTCTTTTATTTTTCCATCTTTTTCTTTATAGATCGACACTCCTGTTTTTTGTCCGTTCTTATAAAAACCATTTGCAGCTTGAACTCCATTCGGATAATAATAAGTGTTTTTCCCTTCTAATAATCCATTCACGTAAGTGCCTTCTCCTTTAATTAATTTTCCATCGTAATATTGTTTAAACGGACCATCCTGAACATCCATTTTATAATTTCGTTCTTCCGCAATTTTCCCATCAGGTAAATAAACCAGACTAATTCCATTTTTTTTTCCCTTAACATAAATATCTTTCGAGATCTTTACGCCTGCTTCATCAAAATACATCCAAACAGAATCTTTTATTTCATTTATATATTTTCCTTTTGCCATTACTTTTCCGCTTGGATGAAATAATTTTGCATAAGCTATTTTTCCATCTTGTCTGAAATCCATTATTGCTTTCACGCTATCAAAAGGATAATAATATTTAAAAACGCCTTGCGGTTTATCATCTTTAAATAGT
>DATMPR010000263.1:0-2852 GCA_035567575.1 Bacteroidia bacterium | reverse complement strand
CTCTTCTTTAAATGTTGCTATAATAAATGCCTCAGGGAAGCCCTTGTCTTCCATTTCCTTACGTGCCTTTTCAGCGGCATCATAACCACTATATTTGCCAACCGTGTAACGTACCATTCCTGTAGCAGTGGTTTGTTTACCAACGCCTCCTAAGGATTTTACGCGTTCGTCCATATCTGCAACTGCATTTGGCCTTTTAAGCGAGCCTAGTTGAATTTTAAAGCTGATCAAAGATTTGTCAACTGAACTAAATGTTTTATTTTCATTTAGATCTTCTTTTACTTTCGATGACATAGTTGCTCCGGCTTCGCTCATCGGAATTCGTTTACCATCTTTGTAAGCTGTTACAAATGCATCGCTATAACCTAATAAATATAAATCGGCTTTTCTTGTCGCGGCTTCCGCAATTGTTTTATATCCTGCGGTTACATAACGGTAAGTTCCCTCATTGGTTTTAAGTTCTACAACATTAGTATTATTAAATGTTTTTAATGAGATCCTGTTTTTATATGCACCCAATTGAACGCGATAAACAATACTTCCTTTTGTAAAAGAATTATCAACTGCTATGGCTGTATTTGTAACCGCCGTTTCTGTTACGGTTGCTGCTGCTGTACTTGTCGGGATCGAATTACCACCCTTTAAAACTTCACGCAATTCTGCATCCGTCATGCCAAAATATTTTTCATTTTTAAAATAACCGACTCTCGATTGTTTGTTACCTTCTGCAATATATTCATCGCGTCGTTTAACAGCCATTTTAATATCTTCATAAGTTCCGGCAGTGTAAACTACAGTTGTACCATCATCTAACACAGTTGATTTTATATCACCAATGCTTAATAAAAATGCCATCTCATCACTCGGTACACCCGCTTCGTAACGCGCTAATTCAACAGTATAAACTCTTTGTTCTTTTGCACTAGAATTAGTTTTAGGTTTAGCGCCTCCGGATACAAGATCATAAGCATTTCCAATTATTTCAGTGGTCTTATCAATACCTAAAGAATCAAAATAATGATCGTACCAGCTTTGCCAGAATTCATCCGTTAAAGCAACGCCATGCATGTTCACTTCGAAACCTTTTGGAGATGGATTCTCATCATCTAAATAATTAGGAACACCATCCTGATCATCATCCAACGGACAACCATGCTTATCCACCTTCACACCAACAGGTGTACCCTGACAATCATCTTCTGAATCTTTTACTCCGTCTTTATCATAATCAGCATTATCAATTGCTAACCAATCCACATCACCCGAATACGCATCTTTTAAAGTATCTTTTATTTTGCGGTCAACTACAAGATCATATTGTAAAGCAAACGATGTGTAAACAAATTTATCTTTACCTTTTGTCCCTTTTCTGTTGCCTACACTTTTATCAGTGATTCCATCAATATAACTTGTTGTAGTTAAAAAATATTGCACACCTAACTTTAAATCGAAGCGGGGTGTAACTTGCATTAAAGCGCCAAATCCCAATGGAAATGCAAATGCACGTTCAGGATATTTTCCAAAACCATCCGCATTTCTTTCGCGTATATCTGTTTCATAAACATAATCTCTCACTAAATTTTTTGCATTTTGCGAACCGGGGCTTCCTTCGGCCATGTTTTTTATCGAACCATCGCTCCAATAATAATAAGTTTCTCCATTTTTATCTTTCAGATCTGTTTTCGATAAAAATTCGAAACTGGTAACGCCTGCACTTATCCATGGACGGATCTTATATTGATCGGGAATAAAATTTCCGAAGTCGTACATAAGGCTTACGCCACCGGCACGAATCTCCGATTGAAAATTTTCATGGCGGGTAGGTGTATTTTCTTCGGCCCCTAACTTTCCGAACAACACATTAAAATTAATTTGTAAATATCTATTTAACCGGTGAGAAATATTTAAATCGAAACCAACTCTTGATGTCCAGGGTGCCTGATAATGACCTTTACTTAAATGATTGCTGTTTATATCACCAATAAATGACATCATACCCGTTCCCAATGAAATTTTTGGTTTAAATACAGGTATTGAATTTAAATCTACCAATTGAGGAGTTGTATCAGTCGGAATTAATTTTGCATTATTATTAAAATATTCGAAACTATACGGCGGCACCATTGGAGCATGAGGATCGGGAATAACATACGACGTATCTGTTTGCGCTAAAGAGGCAAAGACAAAGAGAAAACTAAAAATGAAGCTATAAAGCCACCTCATAATTGTATATATGTAATTTTAATAAATATTTATTGAACCCATTTTTGATTCGAGATCATTAATGCTTCCTGAACTGTAATTCTTGATGGTCCGTTATAAGCTGCAACAAAAGCGCCATTAACACCTTTACCTTTTACAGTTTCGCGATGATTACGCGCTAATTTATATTCGCCAAATTTTCCGACCATGAATTTTGTAAAACCGCCGGCCATTTCACTTCTAATGTTTTCAGAAATATGATACAAGCCTGCTAATTTTGAAGATGAAACACCCGCGTTTGTAAAAGCACCTATTTGAACACAATAAGAAACATTACTGTTTGATTTAGCAGTTTCGGTAACCGGAGTTTCTGCAACGGTTTTTGTGTTTGTGACAGGAGTCTCTGCAACGGTTTGCGTATTTGCGACAGGAGTTTCTGCAACCGTTTGTGTATTTGCTACCGGAGTTTCCGCCGGTGATTCGTAGTGTGGTAATTTTTCGCCTTGCAATTTAAAAAATTTGGATTGATTACTTTCGAGATAAGAAAATTCACCTTCTAAATTTATGTTTTCTTTATAAGTTCCGCTTAACACATAAGAAATTTCAAGTTCGCTTTCCACGGGCACATTTACCCAAACAAATTTTATTTT
>DATMPR010000262.1:0-4493 GCA_035567575.1 Bacteroidia bacterium | reverse complement strand
TGTTTACTTTTACATCTCATAAAATTGAATTAACCCGCTTTAAAGCAGAATTTGGAAAAAGTAATATCAACGTAAGCGGACATTTGTACAATTATATTCCATTCTTAATTAAAAAAGATGCCCCCATTAAAGGAGATTTGGCGATTGTTTGCGATACAGTGGATTTGAATGAGTGGTTCCCCGGCTCAATCAGCACCGGCTCAACCGCAGTTACAAACACGCTAACCCCTGCAAAATCAGGAAAAAATAATGCCGCTGCAAATCCTTCTGCTAATAAACAGCCCGAAGTATTGGTTATTCCTGATAATATTGTATTTGTTTTTGATTCAGATATTAAGATGGTAAAATTTGGCAGTTTAGATATTGCCGATCTTGATGGTGAAATAAGAATTCAAAACGGCATTTTAACTTTAAATGAAACCGGGTTTAATACACTGGATTCTAAAATTATGATAAGTGGGGATTACAATACTAAAAATGCCAAACACCCGATGTTTGATATAGATGTAAATGTAAGTAAAATGGATTTTAATAAAGCCTACAAAACATTTGTTGACCCAAAAGAGACATGCCCTGCATCCGGTAATTTTTCAACCAAATACAATTTAAACGGCGAAATAACTCCTGATTTTTTTCCTATCTATTCTACGCTTAATGGCAGCGGTAAAATTATCATAGATAGTGTTTCTTTAAAAGGAATGAAATTAATGAACCATATTAAAAATACCTCAAAGAAGGAAGAATTTAAAGATCCTAAATTAAACGATGTTGCAATAGATACTGAAATAAAGAAAGGAAAATTTATCATCTACCCTTTTACGTTTAAAGTAAGTAAATTCTTAACAGAAGTTGAAGGAGAACAAGGTCTGGAAGACGAAGCCATAAATTACTCGATAAAATTATCTGTACCGCCACTCAATAAACTAAAAATCCCTATGAGCATTAGAGGTACTGCCGATAAGCCAATTATAAAAATGGGAAAAGGTTTTGACGACTCCGATTTTGAAAAGTTATAAAATCCGGCGTTCAATGCGTTTAAAGTTTACAATTTTTCTCACGTATGATTACAAATTGTTTAACAGTACAACTTCCCCTTTATGCATTTTCATTGGAGAAAAATAAAAAACTGATGTGGTCGGGTGTTTACAAGTTTTCTTTATACATTTGAGTTATTGATCCCAGTAGCCTCAGGGAAACGACCACTTATAAAGTCAAACGAGGTTTGTGCGCAGTGCATGTTTGGAAATAGATGATTTTTTGTTACTTTAATAGATTTTAAACCTAAAAATCTATTCTATGAAAAATTCTTTACTAAAATTAATTATTGCATCCCTAATTACCTTTTCATTCGAGGCAATTGCACAACCATCATTAACAAATGCTAGTAACAGCCCGGTTGTTGGCGATAAATTTAATTGGAGGAATTCAAGTTATGTATCACCGGGAAGTGCTGGTGCCAGTCAAATCTGGAACTTGTCAGCAATGTCTACAGCCTCTGCTGTTACTAATTACACGGCAGTAACAGCTGCGTCAACTCCAAGCGGCTCAGCCTACCCTTCAGCTAATGTTTCTGTTACTGACGGAACCAGTTATTTGTATTATGCCACTTCAGCGGCTTCGTGGTTAAATTATGGTACGGTCGCTGGCGGAGTCGTTTTTTCGTATTCAAATCCGGAAACTTATCTTAATTATACTTTCAATTATACAAATACGTTTACGGATGCATGGGCCTGTACATTTACAAGTGGCATTACATTTTCCCGTACAGGAACATCAACAGTAACTGCCGATGGTTGGGGAACAGTAACAACACCGGCAGGAACTTTCAATAATGTTATGCGGATACATCTTTTACAAGTTTATAAGGACTCGTCCAGCAGCTTCCCAACCATTAATTACGTGAATGATGAATATCTTTGGTATCGTCCGGGTACGCATTACCCAATTGTTTCGGTATTCTCTTTTACTACAGGGGCGAGTTCTGTTAGTACGGGAGGAGGTTATTTAATAAATGTTGTAACAGGCCTTAACGAAAACAGTTCTTTAGTTAGATCGATCAATGTTTTTCCAAATCCGGCTTCACAGAATTTAAATGTAAATTGTAATTTGGAAACAAACAATTCCTGTAAGCTGATTATTTATGATGGAACCGGACAAATGGTAAAACACATTTCAGAATTGGAAACTGTCGTCGGTGAAAATAAATTTAAACTTAACATAAGCGACCTGGCTTCAGGGATCTATTATCTTCAAATTAGCCTTGAGGGCGTTTTAGTTAAAAACGAACGTTTTGTGATTACAAATTAATAAAATATTTCATCTTTTAAGCCCTAAAATATTAAACCAAATACCATGAATAAAACAATTCAAATTTTTGCCTACTCATTTTTACTTATGAGTGACAGCTGATAGAAGACGAATTAAACAACCAAAATGTGATTCACGCACATTTCGCTGCAGTAGAAAATGCCATCTTGGCAAATTCAAAAATCCAGTTTATGGAGAAAAATTCTTATTAGTAATTATTATTTCCGTTTTACTTATATAGCGCAGCAATAATAATATTATTTTATTAGTCAGGGAACATACCTTTAAATGTAGAAACGATATAGTGAATATCATCAACGCTTATTCGGTTTCCGGTTTTGCCTACTATGTACTCACTAAATCAAGAAATTATCGTTTATTAAAAATCAGTCTTACTTCGCTATTTTATCACCACAATTTTTTTATTGATTTTACCTTGGGGGCTTGTAATAAAATACATACCGCCGTTTAAATTTGTTAGTTGAACTTTATAATTGTTTAAAGTATTTAAATTTAATTGCTGTATTTTTTGCCCGAGTTCGTTTACAATAGTCAAATTAATTTCAGTTTCGCTTTTAATAATAAAGTCGCCGTTGTTTGGGTTGGGGTAAAAGTTAACAACGACGTTAGAAGATGAAATTTCTTCAATCGCTGTAGCCAACGAGGTAACCATAAGCGTTTGCGAGTTTGAGCAGCACGTAGAAACTATGGAAATGGTATATGGGCCAGGACAAATATTGATCCAATAGCCCCCTGCAGACCACGAGCTTGGTGTTTGAAGTGTGTATGTATACGGTGAACATGGTGGGGAGCCTGGAGGAGTCACTTGTATTTTGCCATCACAACAGCTAGAACATGTTGCTGGGGTGTAACTCGCAGAAATTGGAGGGCATTGACCGAATAGTTTTAAACCCAAAACAACGAACAAAATAAGTAAAGTTTTCTTCATTTATAATAAATTTAGTTTAAGCGGAAATAATATATAATAAATATGGTAACTATATACAATTTTACACAAATAAATTTGGTTTAGTGTAACTTTCTACTTATCTTTGACGTATAACTAAGAAACATACGGCAATGATTAATATAAATTTCAACTCCATTTTAGACCTTTTAAAGGCTTTCCCTGATGAACAAACTTGTATTGACCATTTAACTATATTGCGTTGGAATGGTAACGTAGTAAGCCCTTTTGATGCCGATTCTAAGGTTTATACCTGTAAAGATAACAAATACCGTTGTAAAAACACAGGCAAGTATTTTAATGTGCGTACCGCTACATTATTTGACAATACAAAGATTGAATTACAAAAATGGTTCTTGGCTATTTACATTGTTACTTCTCATAAGAAAGGAATTAGCTCTTTACAGTTAGCTAAAGATATTAATGTAACACAAAAAACTGCTTGGTTTATGTTACAGCGCATCCGTAATTGTTTTGGTATCGAAAACCCTCATAGCGGTGGTGGTAATATGTTAGATAATGAAGTTGAAATTGACGAAAGTTTTGTAGGCGGTAAAAATAAGAACCGCCATAAAAATAAAAAAGTAGCAAATAGTCAAGGTAGAAGTTTCAAAGATAAAACTCCTGTTTTAGGAATGGTTGAGCGTGGCGGTAAATTGATTGTTAAAGCGATTAAAGATACTTCTGCCGATAGCTTAACACCTGAGATAGTTGCTTCTATTAAACAGTCAGCATCTGTTTATACAGATGAATGGTTGGGATATAAAGATGTAAAATATATTTACGACCACAATTTTGTAAAGCATAATGCGGGCGAATATGTTAATGGTAAAATTTCAACAAACACTATCGAGGGATTTTGGAGTTTATTAAAAAGAGGTATTTTTGGTATTTATCATTCTACTTCTAAAAAACATTTACAAAAATACGTTGATGAGTTCGTTTTCCGTTACAACACAAGAGATAATGAAGAAGCCCAACGTTTCAATTTATTACTCGCAAATACAGAAAATAAATTAACTTACAAAATTTTAATTAACAAATGAAAGATTTAGAAAAAATTTCCGACTTCCTTTTTTATTCAGCCCCCGACGGCTCAATTAAAATACAAATCATTCTCGGTGACGAGACCGTATGGGCAACTCAAAAAAGTATGGGGGATATATTTGGTGTAGAATCAAATACCATAACTTATCACTTAGGGGAAATATTTAAAAGC
>DATMPR010000261.1:0-2360 GCA_035567575.1 Bacteroidia bacterium | reverse complement strand
TTTTCTGGTCTTTTCTTTTTCTATTAATTCATCCAAGTATTTTCTGGCTTCTTGAATTGTTTTAAAACCTCCAATTGAATTTTTATTTTCATAAACATAAAATAAATCATCGTGGTACTTTAATCTATATTTTTTCCCAAAATCAGAAGAAATAAATCCGTATTTCTTCTCGACATTTTTCGGAATCACATAATTAATATTACTATTTAAAAACGATATTTCTAAATTCTGCATTTTAAAATCCTTTAAAAATAATTCTACCTCTTGGATTTATGATTATAACATCACTAGCCTTTTGACTTGTACATAGATGAAAATAATTTTGTCCTTTATTTATAACGTTATAAAATATACGTTGTCTTATTCTTTTACCATTATCTAAAAATTCCTCTGTTGCGGAAGTAATTAATCCATAATTAGAACCATATTCAATTTCATAACCCTCCATGTCCATCTCACGCACCTTTTTCTTAACGAAATTGAAGTTCGTTTTATTTAATACTAATATGTCGAATTCACTCATTTACTTAACTTTATTTAATTCTTTCCATAGTTTATGTCTGTCTCCGTCAATGCCACTGTTTCCATTACTGCTAATTAATTGTGATGAAATGTTTTCAAATTCTGGTTGCTTTAATATTTCAACTACTTCAGGATGATTTTGCAATAATAATGTCCTCTCCTTTTCTTCTACTTCAAGTTGCTTTTTATCAACTTTAATCATTCTTAATACAAGACCTAAAACAACTGAACCTCCAACTAAGGCTAAGGCTATTTTAGCCTTTTTTTCACTTGTTCCTTTTACATTAATTACAATAAAAGCAATTAATGCCCACCACGTAAAAGGTATCATGTAATATCCAATCGTATTTTTCTTCCAATACTGCTCTGGTGTAATTTCACCACGCTTCCATTTATCACGTAGCTTTGTCTGATAAAACATGTAGAGGGCATCCGAAGGGGCTGGTGTTAGATTTCCTAGAGCCATACCTATGAAAAGCACATAAAGTGCTGAATTAGCATATTTACTATGTGATACTCCTACTATTTGTTCCTTTAAATCGCTCATATTCCTTTTCGTAATTTTAATTTTTTATTTCTTTTTCTTGTTGCAATCCTTTTAGCTATTGTTTTAGCACTTTGTTTTAATCCAGTTCTTTGTATACTCATTTTTTCTCTTACTTCTTTACTACGTTTTTTTCCTCTATTTTTATCTGCCGTTCTTTTTATAGCATCTAAACTACGCTTCTTGCCTCTATTTTTATCCGCAGTCTTTCTTATAGCATCCATATTAACTCCTCTCAATTTCATCCTATCGCTTTGAGATTTTTTGAAAGCATCAGTATGTTTAAATCCTTTTCTTCCTTCAACAATTCTTTTTATTTGTTCTGGAGTTCTTTTTTTCCCATAATTGGGATTATCCTTACCTTTTCTGCCATACATTGGATTGCCTTCGCCTGTACGAGAAATACTCATCTTTAATTTTGTTCCTTCTGAAGCTTTTTTACCTCTTCTTGAGTCTGCGCTTTTTTTAACAGCATCAGGATGTTTCTTTTTGCCCTTTGCTGACTTACTCATCTTTTTCCTTGTCTTTTTAGATTTAGGCTTTTTACCTAACTCTGTTATATGATTTATTTGTGCCTGACTTGGTTTTCTGCCTAAATTGGCTAATCTTAATTTTTCTTTATGAGCAGGAGTCATATTATTATTCCTGTAATTAGGATTGTTAGCTCCGCTCCATTTTTCGCTAAGTTTTTTTAATTCTTCTTCACTATAATCTTCTCTATATCTACATCGTGGCTTTATATTATTTTCTATAGCATATTTTCTCTTTTTTTCTTTAGTTTCTTCACTTTGTTTTTTACCTAAATTAGCTTGTCTTAATTTTTCTTTATGTCCTTCGCTCTTAGGCTTCTTCATGTTTTTTATATGAGAAGGACTTTTTGGTTTACCTCTATGCTTGTCTCCTATTTTTTTCTTTGTTGCTTCATTATGTCTCCCATAAGCCCCGCCACATTCCCTAATATTTAAACCGTTTTTACCAGTAACATCATAAAATCCTCCCCAAAATGCTTCGTAAAAATTTAATTCGTCAATATCATATTCTTCCATTACTTGAATAATTTCAAATTTGTGATTTTCAACGCCGTATTTTAAAAATGAATTATATAATCTATCTTGTTCACTACAGTTTGTTAAATTCTTATAATCTCCCCATCTTTTATTAATATTAACGGATTGTCCAATATTAATTTTACCACTTGGAGATGTTATTTTATAAATACCTATTATTCCTATTACTTTCTTTCTTATTCTTTTTTTCATTATTTGTTTGAATTATTATTTAAAAATTCTTTTAT
>DATMPR010000260.1:0-6751 GCA_035567575.1 Bacteroidia bacterium | reverse complement strand
TGGCACGCTGCAATTCGCGAAAATCAGGGAAACAAAGATCAGGCTTAAATATTTAATTATTTTTTTATTTCGCATTGTCATTGTCTTTTTCTTCTGTTTGTGGAAAATCGTCTACTGCATGAACAAAATTTTCTGTTAATGGATCTCCTTCTTCACCTTTGATCATTTTTCGGCCATCCGCCCATGAGGCGAAAATATAATACAAGCCCGGAACAACAATTACACCGAATACAGTTCCGAAAAGCATTCCTCCGATCGCGGAGCCGCCAATGGTATGATTTCCGATCGCACCTGCACCGCGGGCAAGCACTAACGGAATTAAACCTGCAACGAAAGCGAATGATGTCATAAGGATAGGTCTAAAACGGACTTTGGATCCTTCAATAGCCGCGTCAATAATACTTGCTCCGGCACGTCGTTTTTGAACCGCAAACTCCACGATCAACACAGCATTTTTACCAAGCAAACCGACTAGCATAACGAGTCCGACCTGCGCATAAATATCGTTTGCCAAACCCATTCCTTTAATTAAAAGGAAAGATCCGAAAACTCCGGCAGGTAAAGAAAAAATAACCGCTAATGGTATGATAAAACTTTCATACTGCGCGGCAAGAACAAAATACACGAATATTAATACGATAAGGAAAATATAAACTGCTTCATTTCCGCGTCTTGTTTCATCATAAGAAAGTGCGGCCCAATCAATATCAAAACCATGCGGTAAAGTTTTTGCAGCTACTTCCTGTACTGCTTTAATTGCTTCACCGCTACTAAAACCTTTTGCAGGTCCACCTCTGATACCGGCAGTGTTGTACATATTGTAACGGTTAATTTCATTAGCGCCCTGCTTCTTTTTGATCTTCATAAAAGCCGAGAAAGGAACCATTTCATCACGGTTGTTTTTTACATACAAATTCATAATATCTGAAGGAAGCTTCCTGTATTCCGGTGCTGCCTGAACAAACACTTTGAAAAAACGCTGATATTTAATAAAACCTAATTCATATGTACTTCCCACAAAAATGGAAAGTGTATTCATTGCGTTACCAAGACTAACTCCTTTTTGCATCGCAATTTTATTATCGAATTCAATCTCATATTGAGGATAGTTAGCGCTGAAAAAAGTAAATAAACCGGTAAGTTCTTTGCGTTTGCCTAAATTACCCATGAATTCTCTCGTCACTCTGTCTAACTGATTGTAATCGCCGCTATTGGTTTTGTCAAGTAATTGGCAAGCAAAACCACCGGCTGCTCCGAAACCTGGTACCGCAGGCGGATCAAAAAATTCGATCGTTGCACCCGGAAGTTCTTTTGCTTTTTCTTCGAGTTCACGGATGATCTCAGGAACTGTGTGTTTGCGCTGCGACCAAGGTTTAAGGTTGATCAAACAGGTTCCCGCGTTTGAACCCCGCCCTTCGGTTAATACTTCGTATCCTGCAATTGAAGAAACAGATTGTACACCATCAACTTTCTGAATGATCTCAACTAGTTTATTAGATAGATCATTAGTACGTTCGAGTGTTGAGCCAGGAGGTGTTTGAATAATGGCATAGAGCATTCCCTGATCTTCACTGGGAATAAATCCTGAAGGCAGATTGTTACTTATTAAAAATATTCCGACAGCAAATACAACAAACATTAAAAGACTCACCAATTTTCTGTGAACGATTTTTCTTAAGAGCCAAACATATTTATCGGTCACTCTTGCAAACCATCTGTTAAATGCGTCAAGAGGTTTGTCAAGCCAGGTTTTCTTTTTTGGTTTGCCGTGATTATTTTTTAAGATCATAGCACAAAGCACGGGTGTAACGGTGAGCGCCACTACCCCGGAGAGCACAATGGAAGTCGCCATAGTAATTGAAAATTGCCGGTAAAATGTACCTACAGGCCCTGTCATAAATGATACCGGAATAAATACAGACACCATTACTAAGGTGATTGCAATAATAGCGCCGCTGATCTCACCGATAACTTTTCTCACAGCAGTATACGGAGAAAGATGTTCTTCCTCCATTTTAGCGTGTACGGCCTCGACGACGACAATCGCATTATCCACAACAATACCAATAGCGAGTACAAGCGCGAACAAAGTGATCATGTTAATCGTTAAACCAAACATCTGCATGAAAATAAATGCACCGATCAAAGATATCGGAACGGCAAGTGTTGGAATGAGAGTTGAACGCCAGTCACCAAGAAAAATAAATACAACTAACGCTACTAAAATAAAAGCATCTCTTAATGTATGAAGTACATTTTCGATGGACGCGTCAAGGAAATTAGAAACATCATAACTCACCTCGTAATCCATTCCGGGAGGGAATGTTTTTTTAAGATCATCCAGTTTTTGTTTAACCCTGTCAATTACTTCGCTCGCATTACTTCCATAGGTTTGTTTTAACACCAAAGCTGCCGAAGGATGTCCGTTCATGCTCGAATAAATATCATAGTATTCACTTCCCAATACAACTTTTGCAATATCTTTCAGACGAAGAATTTCTCCGTTAGGATTAGATTTAATAATTACGTTCTCATATTGTTTTGGATCATTGAACCTGTCGGAATAAGTCAAAACATATTCAAGTGCTTCCGCTTGTTTACTATCACCTCTTCCTATCCGGCCGGCTTTACCAATGATACTTTGATCGGCCAGCGCTTCCATTACTTCATCAGGTGAAACTTTATAAGCCCTCATCCTGTCCGGATTTAACCAAACCCGCATAGCATATTGCCTGCTTCCTAATATTCTTACCTGACCAATACCATTGATCCTTTGCAATTCGGGAACCATGTTAACACCCGCGTAATTGAAAAGGAATTTCATGTTTGCGTTTTTATCCTTACTGTAAAGATTCACATACATGAGCATACTCGGAATTACAGGAGTAATAATTACACCTTCCCTTTGCACTAATATTGGCAACCGGTTTGTTACTTGCTGAACACGATTAGAAACCTGTACTAACGCTTGATTGATATCAGTGCCCGGATTAAATACAACCTGAATATTTGCTTCACCTGCACTGGTTGCATCAGAGGTCATATATCTCATACCCCATGCACCATTGATGGATTGCTCTAAAGGAATGATAACTGATTCAGCCAACGATTTAGCGCTCGCTCCCGGATAAGATGCACTCACCATTACTACCGGAGGAGCAACCTCGGGGAATTGTGATGTAGGCAGCGTTTTAATTGCCAGCCCGCCAATAAATAAGATCACAAGTGAAATTACAATGGCAAGTACCGGTCTTTGAAGAAATTTACTGAACATTTTATTTTTTTAAATAATTAGATTACTCAACATAAACTTTTAATTTCGGTATCACGATCTTCGGATCTTCGTACTCGTAAGTTATTTTATCGCCATCCTTAACTTTCCTAATTCCTTCATACATTATTCTTTCATTTTCATTTACACCGCTTTTAACAATATAAAGGTCCGGCAATTCTGAAGCAATGGCGACTTCTCTTTGCTTCACAACATTATCTTTACCAACCACAAAAACATATTTCTTTTCAAGGATCTCAAAAGTTGCTTTCTGCGGAATAATTATTGCATTCTTAAGCGGAACAGTCATTTGGATGTTACCGGTTTCGCCGTGACGTAAAAGTCCTTCAGGATTCGGGAACGTTGCCCTGAAAGCAATATTACCCGTTTCATTATTAAAATCTGCTTCTATGGTTTTAACTACTCCGGAATATTTAAATAACTGGTTGTTTGCCATTAATAGATTTACTTTTAATAAATTTTCTTCAGTTGCATTCGTTTTATAATTCAGGTATTCAGATTCCGGAACATTAAAATAAACCCACATTTCGCTGTTATCAGAAAGTGTTGTAAGCAGATCTCCTTCATCAACAAGACTTCCGAGCCTCACCTGGAAATGATCCATGATACCATCAAAAGGCGCTTTAATATCCGTGAATTGCAAATGTGTTTGTGCTAATGCTAATTCTGCATTTGCCTTATCAAATTTAGCTTTAGCTAATGAAAGTTCATTTGGAGATACGATGTTACTATCGGCTAATCTTTTTGTATTGAGGTATTCGATCTCGGCAAATTTTGCTTCTGCCTGCGCTTTTTGCTGTTCAGCCTGATATATCAAAGGCATGATCTTAAACATCATCTGCCCTTTTTTTACCAATTGCCCTTCATCAACATAGATCTCCTGTAAGTAACCTCTTTCCAGAGCTCTTACTTCAATATGCTGGATGGCACGAATTTGACATACATAATCGCGTGTGATAGTAGTGTCTTTTTTTAAAGGACTCGTAACCAAAAATTTGATTTCTTCTTCCTTTTCTTCTTTTTTTGATCCACAACTTGTATAACACAACACGGAAGACAAGCTGATAAAAATGAGTATTTTCCTCATGATAATTTGCGATTGGCTGAAATGGTTTTTTAATTATTTTTTTAAAGATCGCGGTAAAACAATCTATAAATTTGATCTTGAAAAGATAACGGGCTTTTTTAATGAGCCAATTATCAATAAGATCAGATCCGTAAAGAGGAAATAGACAAGTATTTCCTTGAAGATAAATTGTAATTGAGAGATTCGAAAAGAGTATTTGCTTTTAAGGAAACGTCATTATTAGCAAAAAATGAAAATAAGAATCGTACCAGAATTAAAGGATTTGTTTTAGAAAGATTGTCTTCATCATTAGAATTTTCTTCACAAATTTCAATAATTGAATACTCGCGTGAACCGGAATTCCCCAATGCATCAACTGCATTCCTCTTTTTTATTGGAAAAGAAACGTGATTATTAATTAAATTGTTAGATTGTTTGGCATTCAAAGAATGAAAGATGCTGATGTTAACAAACAAAATTCTGAAAGTAAACACTGCAAAAAGTAATAAAGCTGTTTTTATCTTCAAATTTTTAAACATGGTCATCTTTAGATGAGGCGTAAAATTAGCTTAGTTTTTAATATAATGAAAAAAGTTTAACATCTTTTTGCATAATAATCAATTCCTATACCTTGTCCCATAAAAGGCTCATGAATACACCCGATTATTTTAAAAAACCATGCAAAATAGACGATTTAAAGTATTTGAACCTTGAAGTATAAGGAGGTCAAACCTAATAAACTACTTCTGAATATTAATAGATCCTTTTCTTTAAGCGCCATGCTTTCCATGCACCGGTTGACCATAGAGCCCATATTACGAATAAAGGCTGGAAGAACAATCGAAGGCCCCGTTTAAAATTGGTATCCAAGCCAAACGCATTTATTTTGTTCAGATACTGTGCAATATTGCCGGGAAATGCAAGTATAAAAAATATGGCCGCTACCCATCCCATTGTAACGCGGTGTTTGGGAAGGAAAATCAAAGAACCGCCTAACAAGATCTCCGCGATCCCGGACAAAACCACAGTCAGATCTTTATCCAACGGCACCCAATTAGGTACTTGGGCCCGGAATTCCATTCTGGAAAATGTAAGATGACTTAATCCTGCATACATCAAAAAAACACCCAGAAGAAAATGAAAAAAAACTTGAAGACCGTTTTTTTCTCTAATTATTAAACCTGTATCTTCTTTTGATTTCATGTTTTTGATAATTATACGTTTAATTATGATTTATTTACGTACTCTTAAATTAGCCTTTATACTAATGCATCATAAAGATATTAGAGGACAAAACTATTGGCTTAATTTTAAGTTTAAATGGCAATTTTAATAGCCGGCAGAATATGTTTCGGAAGGGAAGTTCGAACGTAAAAATTAAATGGGAAAAAATAAAGGAGACTTTGGTTTTTTACAGCCAAAGTCCCCTTGGGTACTCAGGAGGAGACTCGAACTCCCACGCCTCGCGGCATACGCACCTCAAGCGTACGTGTATACCATTCCACCACCTGAGCAGGAGGTCTTTAGTATACTTCCGGGCGACAGCCCAGACAAACTCTAGAGTTATATATTTACAAATATGCAATTTTTTCAAATAAGTGTAAGCATTGAATTAATATTGAAACCTAAGAAAATTTTGAAAGCAATTTTAAACTCATCTCCGGATATTTCTTTAAATTTTCAATGTACTTTTTAGATTTCATTGATTTAATATATGTTTCGATCTTTCTGGCAATAACACCATTTAATTCATTCATTTCATAATACAACTGCCAATCATCCGTTATTGCCGTGAATGAATTTACAAATGCCTTGTTTTTATGTTCTAAAAGACGTTGTTCTAAATTCAAACAACTTCCAATATAGAATTTGTTAAGTTTTGGAGAAAACAAAATATATACCGAAGCCATAATTGAAATTCACCTCAAGCGTATATGTATACCTCCCGATAGCTATCGGGACCACCACCTGAGCAGGAGGTCCTTTGTATACTTCCTGATGACAATCAGGACAAACACTAGAGTAATTATGGCAAATTTGGTGATTTTTCGTCAAAAACAGGTTGAAAATTTGTCAAAAGTCAATAAATTCCTATATTTGCGCCTCGCTTTTCAGCCGCTGTTTACACGAGGTAAAGAATGCCGAAAGCTTAAACTTAAAACTTTATAAAATGAGTTTACTATTAGATTACGTTAAGCAGCAATTAACCCCTAAAACTTCACACCCGAATTTTAAAGCCGGTGATACAGTTACCGTTCACTATAAAATTAAAGAGGGTGATAAAGAACGTGTTCAGCAATTTACAGGTGTGGTTATTCAACGCAAAAACGAAAGAGCAACTGCTTCTTTCACCGTACGTAAAATTTCAAACGGATTAGGTGTTGAACGCATTT
>DATMPR010000259.1:0-14275 GCA_035567575.1 Bacteroidia bacterium | reverse complement strand
TGCAAATAAGCTGCATTACTCACACTGGTTGTCTGGCTGGAGCCATACAAAATTAAACTGGCAGTTACCACACTGGCATTTGCCGGTATTCCTCCCAGATCATATTTCAGCAAAGTACGTTCGTACTGCGATGTAGTATTTCGTGAAGCACGGATCTTTGTGTCGGTACCATAATTCGTGGTGCCATTCGCGCTTTTTAATAAGGCATCGTAACCGGGCGTTGAGGGCTGTAATGCAATGGTGTATGTCTGTGCTTTTGTTAAGCCTAAACAAAGACAAACAAAAACTAATAATAAACTACGTTTTATCATAATATTCAGAATTATAATTCTACTTCTTTAATTAAATTTTCAATACCGGCTGCCCCGTTAATTTTTATATACACTTTGTGCTTGTAACCGGTTGCGCTGTGCGATCCCAGATTAATTATTAAAACGCTTGGGTTTAATTTATAAGCGCAGTAATCAGATGTGCAGGGCGTACCGGTTACAGATGAAACCGTAATGGTTGAATTGTATACTTCCGAAAAAGTACTATCTGCATAATTATAATATTTTAATTCAACCGAACTTGCTGAGCCTGTTTCAAAAATACGTATCTGGGCCTGGTCGCTGAATAAGCTGTCATTTTCAGCATTCAATAGTGAGGCTGTTACACTGCGGTCGAAATTTATATCGAAAGATGCCTGTGAAAAACCATTTATGGCTAACAAAACAAGGCTGATAAAAAATATTTTTTTCATTTTATATATTTTAAATAAAATTTAATTTGTGCGTGAAAAATTGTACGAGTTCCGTTTTACGAGTTTAACACCGGTACCGGGGATTTCCTGCTGTGTATCAAGCACACGGCCCGCTTCATCATAGGTGTAAAAAGTTGCATAGCCCATCCTGTTTAATTCTGCAATTACGCGTCCATTTCCCGGATTGTAAACACTACCTTTTATATTTCCTTCTACAGGATAAAACATAAAGTCATCGAAGTAATTAGTACCCGTTCCACTATGTACGGAAATAGTTACGCCCCAACCACCACTATTCGGTACAATGTCGGCAGGAACTTTAAAATCAACATATAAACGTTTCCAATTTCCAATAGTTATTGCGTTGGCATCATTAGGATACATGATGTAATTTTGGCTATAGCTCGATCCGCTTAAGCTACCCGTTACCAGCGCATTCAAATAACAGTCATTGGGCGCAGAAGCATTCACCCATACAATAACCCGATACATACGACCACGTTCAATGCCTGTTTCGTATACACCGGTATTAGAATAACCATGACTATAATAAATGTTGTTGCCACTGGCTACTGCAATACTTTTGTAACCTGTATGTGGGGTAATTGTTGAAGCAGGTACCAATGTGTAGGCTGAAACAGGAAGTGTCATTTCGCCATCCGCAAAATTATTGGATGTGTTAGGTGTTATCATTTCAAAACCTGAATAAGTGAAACTTGCATAGTTAGAATTTGCACAAGTCGCCAAAACGTAATCATTATTATAACCAAAACGTACCGAGTTAAAACGATTATTATAACTGCGTGTTTCTAGGGCATGACCAACTGCGTCCGATAAAGTTGTTTCAGAACCAAAACGCCATTGCGCACCGCTAGAAGAGGGTGTTGCAAAATTAAACGGATTAGATGTTAACTCGGAGCGGGTATATAATCCGTAACTATCAATCGAGCCTTTTATTCCAGCCCAACCGTAGGAGGCACCTTGTTTCCAGTATGGTAATGTAATTGCAGATCTTACAAATCCTGAATTAGTATATGTCATGACCAAAGCCTGGTTTGTGAATGCTAATGCACTTGCACTTAAAAAATCGGAACTATTTCCAATTAATGCTGTATCAACAGCTGAAAAAGAAAATGCTTCCGGAGATAAAACATTTGTATTGGAAGAATTAACTGATTTGGGTCCCATAGCCGAAAAAGTACTGATTCTGAAAGCTGGAATTTTGGAAGATAAAGCGGTGCTTGCATTTAGTCCTGAACTTCTCATCAAAACAGCTTCACCGGTAACTTGATCTCGTTTTAAAGTTTCAGAATCCATGTAAGAACCCACACCGTAAGATTTTGTTTTTTTAAGAACAACAGGGTAATGACGCAAAATAGACAAGTTGTAGCGATTAGTATACGCGCCGGCTGTAACCATATCACGAAATAAAAAATTCTCGATAACAGCACCCTGATCTGTTGTTTGGTATTCGTAAGTGGTTTTAGAGACAAAATTATTATTTACATCAAGTACATCATCTTCTGTTTTCAAACCCCAGTAAGGCGAATATTTGTCAACGCATTCAAAATATCTTACTCGGTCAGCACCTGTTAAAGTTTGGGTTAGAGTGGTCTGATAGTTTGGCGTCAATGTAGTTCCATTAACGGTATATGAAGTAATGAAGTTACTTATTATAGAACCATTGGCCGTGTTGGATCGTCCTAAGTTTTTTACAGTTACTTTACTGTAACCGATCCCAACTCCCATATTGTGTTTATCAATGGATGCAGGTTTAAGTTTATAAATAAAAGGATATATATCACCACAAGTTAGTTTGGGTTCCGGATATTCAAAACGATCTGCTTCTCCTGTTGCTACACCATTTTGATAAGTATATTCCTGAACGTAGGTTTCATTAGAATTGTTACTCGTTTTTATTCTTTTAACTCTAGGTCCCCCACCATAAACTTCATATCCGACGGGAGTTTGAAAAAGCATATAGCCATTTCCTGAGTAATAATCGGAAACGCAACTAGGACAAGCCGGGTCATAATATGAGTATACTCCGGATGAAGCTGGGGCTAGAGTACCCGTTGGACTGCCCGTTATACAATAAGAATTTTGATAACCTTCCTTTTCAATGGTTGTTAAAGTAATTGGGGATATTGTTCCGGTGTAATTACACTTACCATAAATGCTTCCTGCCTCATAATTACCCCAGAATGGGTTAGGATAACCGATTGCTGTATAAGTTGCGTAACCAATAGCTGTATTGGTATATTCCCCAACCGGAACGCAAGCTTGTTTAGTAAGGCCTGTAATCGTTCCTGAGATAAGTGGTAAAAATTCATTCGGGGTTTGAGAACCTTCTTCAAGGGTTAAATCCAAATAATTGCAGGTATTTGTGCAGGTATTTTTTGTTACAGTTGTTATAGGAAAAATAAATGAGGCACCCCGATAACCATTGGTATTATCCAAAACTTGAGTATAAGAATTTGATTCGTAATCAAATTGAGTATAGCCTCCCAACGGCTGTGTAACTTTTCTTAAACTCCACGCATCAGTGTAGTTTTTTGAAGTGCTCGAGGTGTAACCGCTGTAACCATTACTTGTAATATCAGATTTATAGTATCCCCAGTAATCCATTTTTCTTGGATCGTAATCCGGGTTATTGTTGGCAACACTTTGGTTATAATCAAAAGTATAACTTGGCACAATTTTTACATTTTGGAATTCATAAGATTGAATTTTTGTCAGAGTTAGTTTCCCACTGGTTGAATAGGTTGTTGCCGCGGTATTACTTTGAACCGTACCAGGCGGAGTAATAACACTACAAGTTAAAGAACTTACTGCAACGTTGCCATGATAATTCCGGCACAGAGAATAATCCTGAGTAAATTCAATATTTTTTAATACCCGGGATTGAATTTGAGCGGCGAGATTAGTGGTATACCAATTCTCTGTAAAAAAATACGCGTTGCTGTTTTTTGTCCCACTAAAATCGAATACAGTATTAGTCCCTGTAGTTGCAATTGCGATCGGAGGAGTCGATGTTGTGATTGAATCTAATCTGTCGTTTTTAAATAAAATGACACGCGTAGTACGCAATTGCGGTGTTGGGGTAATGGTTGCAGTATAATTGGTTGTTATATGTGAACTCACTTCATCATTCCTCACATCTTTTACAAAAATTGCGGTGTGACTTGTGGTTTTTATTTTATTGAGACAATAAATTTGCTGGTATGTAAGATTTACATTTCCGCTTACCGCTTAATTTATATACGCCGGATGTTACAGTGTTACTTACAGTAATCGGCAAGCGCTCCGTGCTTTCATCCAAACCAAAATTATAATCGAAACCATAATGCGGAGAGCGAGTCGCAAAATTAGTACACCAGGGCTGGTAATCAAAACTCACCCAATAACCTGAATCTCCAGTGTCCACTATATGATTTGAATTACTATCCACATAATCCGGACCGGTAATTGCAGTTAACAACCATTGGTAAGCATATTTATTTTGAGTTATTGTTTTTGTTACAACATATCCATTTAGGGACCATGTAAATGAAGTAGCGCTTGTTGAGTAAGAATTTAAAGTTGCGCTGTAAGAAGGAATCGTATAATCATTTTGTAAGGGATAAGTGTGTGATTCTACCTGATTAATATAAACAGGTAATGAATAATGATAAACAAAACCGGATGGATTTGTGATTCTAAACGCGCCAATACCACTAGAAGGATAAACGGATGAAGTTCGGGTATGTGTGGATTGAAAATCTACAAAACCGGGTATATCGTGTCCTGTAATTGAAATTGAATCTATTTGACTATTTCTGAAATACTCAACATAATTTGCTGAACCTAAACGATTGGTTGACGGATCAAAATTTTCAGCGACGATTGATGAGCCGCTCTGGCTTTTTCCTAAATAGGGTTCAGTATTTACATTAACATAAGTTAAGCCGGTAACTGCCGAGTTAGGTAATCTAAAAGGTGTTGCGGCGGAAACAGGTGTTACGGAATAATGTCGTGATACTAATGTATCTGCAAAATCTCCATTAAAATTAAATTGCGACGATTTGTTTAAACCGCTGTAACTTGGATCTATCTTGTATAAGCTGTCACCACTTGTATCCGTGTAATACATTTTATAATCGAAAATGTAAGGTGTCATTTTCCCACCGATTCCCGGACCAGAAACAAAATAATTATCGTAATCAGGGAACATAAAAGCTAATGAATCTACGTGTTTTGTAGTGTGGTATAAATCAGCATCACTTGGCGTATATAAGGTCCCGTTTTCTGTCCGAAATTTATTTTTGGAGGAATTCCAAACGCTACAACCTTTACAATCATCGGCAATACCGGATACATTTCTCGTTATGGCGCCACCGGCAATTAAACTCCATCCAAGTCCAAGTTCACTTGCAGTTTGTTTAACGGCAATTCCCGCATTATAAGATGCACTAACTGAAATACCATTGCCTTGATCGCTCGGTATATTTAATAGTGGTAAGCCGTAATTTAATGAGCCAGTAAATTCATTTACGTTTTGTGAAACTCCGACACAAGACACAAGAAATAAAATTCCGGAAAAAATGATCTTAAAACTTTTCATACCTAATAAATTTTACCACAACATTATTACATATTTCCAAATGTTTTTTGCTTTGTTGAAATCAAACTTTTGTTGAAAACAAATTTTGAGGAAATTAAATCGTTGAAAATTAACGTGCTGATTTTTTTCTCCGTAGAATCACGGATTCAAATTGCGTAAACTACGGATAGTAAAAAGGGTGGAATCACCCATGTAAATGAGTTGGGTTGTGAACATGCGTAATCTGATCCGAAACAAAAACTAACTTTCCGTGTTATTGAAATATCAATAATTAGAAATTTTGAAGCAACCGGATTTAAATAGCGACGTCAAAAATGTGATCACCATTAACCAAGCCTGGCATTATAAGATAATACCTAAAAGTTTGGAAAATGGTATTTTACATTTAATGATAGATGAAAAAAATGTTTCAAATGCAATTGTGAGTGAATTGGAAATCATTTTAAGTAAATCAATAAAATTAGAAAGCAGTGATTCAAATACAATAGAAAAATTGTTGCAAAGCACTTATCCAAAATCCAATAGTACTCTTAATATTCGTCAACAGGACACTTTAAAATTAAATGTACAGGCTGATAATTTTTTGGAGAGTTTGGTTAAAGAAGCTAAAAACCTTAACAGTTCGGATATTCATATTGAAACCTATGGTGATAAAAGTAGGATTCGCTTTAGGGTAGATGGTCTCTTAATAGATCGTCATAAATTAAATAAAGCGGAGTATCCTACATTAATAAATAAAATAAAAATTGCGGCAAGTTGTGATATAGCGGAAAAACGTTTGCCACAGGACGGACGAATCCGCTTTCAGATCAATAATAACAAATTAGATATCCGGGTTTCTATTTTACCAACGCTTTACGGTGAGAAAATTGTTTTACGTTTATTAGGCAGTGATGCTTCGCATATTGAAATTGAAAAATTAGGTTTTCAACCGAATGAAATGGAGCGCTATAAAATCGCGATTCAAAAACCAAACGGGATCATTTTAATTAGTGGCCCAACCGGTTCAGGTAAAACAACAACCTTATATGCAACCTTAAAGCAGCTTAATAAAACGACTTCCAATATTATTACGATCGAAGACCCGATTGAATACACGTTGGATGGAATTAATCAGGTGCAATTAAAAGAGGATATCGGTTTATCTTACACGGAAGCACTCCGAACTTTTTTAAGGCAAGACCCTGATATTATAATGCTCGGTGAAATTCGTGACGCGCAAACAGCGCAAATGGCAATTCGCGCCGCATTAACCGGACATTTGGTTTTATCAACCATTCATACAAATTCGGCATGGGGAACTATTTCAAGATTAATAGAAATGGGAATCCCCGGATATTTATTGGCGAGCACATTGAACTTATCTGTTGCGCAGCGCCTGGTGAGAACTTTATGTCCGCATTGTAAAACAAAACAGGATTTAAGTATTGAAGAACTACCGCAGAACTATCAAAAATTACAATTAAAAGAACAATTTGTCCCTAAAGGTTGTAATCAATGTTATTTCACAGGTTATAAAGGCCGCTTTGCTATTTACGAAGTAATAAATATTACAAAGGAACTAACTGAACAAATAAAACATAATGTTACCTCGATTGATGATTATTGCAAAGAACATAAAATAAATAAGTTGTCGCAAAACGCATTGAATTTATTTATGAAAGGCGAAACGAGCTTAGAAGAAATTTATCCATACCTAATAAATGAGAATTAAATATTTAATAATTTTTATTTTATTTATTGCTGTAACAAAGGCGCAGGATAGATTTGATATGCTTGAAGAAAAGCTGGATCAACTTGCTAAAAGCTATCCGGGACTTAATGATAAAGTAGAATTATCTGTAAGTACAGTTAGCATTCAGGAATTTATCAGAGCTATTTCGACTAATAATAATTTTAATGTGAATGTCGATCCGACTTTGGATATTAAGATCACGGACAACTTTAAGAATGTAACAGCGAAAGAAATATTTATGTTTCTGTGCAAAAAATATGATCTGGACATAACATTTGTGGGGCCGATCATGTCTGTTTCAAAATACTTGACACCTGTTAAACTTGCAGTTAAGAAAAACCTCAATATAAAGTATGAATCCGGTGCTGATCTCCTGAGTTTTGATCTGAGTAATGATACTCTAAGCAACGTTACCAGGGAAATTACAAAACAAAGCGATAAAAATATTATTTATTCGCCTGAACTCTCGGGAAAACTGGTAAGTGGATTTATGCAGAACGCTCCGTTTAGCAGTGCTATTGAAAAGCTAGCTATTATGAACGATCTTAAGATCCGTGTGACTCCGGATAATTTTTACGTATTGGAAAAAAAGAAAACACCTCAAGATATAAATAAGCCTAATCTGGGATCCGGAAATGATATTATAATTAAAGACGGCTTAATTACAGCAGAGGCTCAAAATGCTCCCATTTTGGATCTTGTAAACTCAATATCAAAAGATCTAAATAAAGATTACTTCTTTTTTTCGGATCTAAAAGGAAACGCTACTGTAAAAATAAAAGATGCTACGTATGACGATTTTTTGCGACTCCTGTTTAATGGAACTGATTTTACATTTAAAAAAGAGGGGGAGATTTATTTGTTTGGTGATAGGAACCTAGAAGGTTTAAGACAAAGCAAAGTTATTACACTTAAAAACCGAACGATTGATAAAATAATGGGATTTATACCCGCTGAATTAGTAAAAGGTATTGATATAAAAGTGTTCGAAGATCTTAATGGTATTATTGTGAGTGGTTCGCAGCCCAGAATAAATGAATTGGAAGCGTTTTTAAAAAAAATTGATCTGGTCGTGCCGTTGGTTTATATTGAAGTAATAATTGCCGATGTTAGAAAAAGTAATACTTTATCAGCCGGTATTTCTGCCGGAATCGGAGCTAAACCGGCAAACCCAACAACAGGCGCAGTTTTACCGCAGGTAGATTTGTCGCTAAATTCTGCAACGATCAACAATCTTATAAGTGGAATAAACGGCTTGGGAATTATTAACCTGGGAAATGTAACGCCTAATTTTTATGTTACCTTAAAAGCGATGGAAGAACAGGGTGTTTTAAAAGTGCATTCAACTCCTAAAATTGCGACATTGAATGGCCATGAGGCTAAATTAAGTATTGGCAATACAGAATATTATTTGGAAGTTCAGAATCAGATAGTAAATACAACATCGATCCAGCAAAATTTATTGCAATCTCAGCAATATAAACCAATTAAAGCTGATTTGTCAGTCACTATTCATCCGCAGGTTTCAGGTGATGAACAAATTACTATGACCATAAATGTTAATCAATCAACTTTTACTGAGCGCATATCAACTACCGCGCCTCCGGGTTCTATCAATCGTAATTTTGAATCGTTGGTACGTGTAAAAAACGGAGAAATGATCATGCTTGGCGGACTGGAAGAAAACACAATTTCACATTCGGGCAAGGGACTACCGGGTATTTCACGAATTCCTTTTTTGAGATGGATCTTTGGAAACAGGACAAAAGCAAAATCAGAGAACAAACTAACTATTTTTATTAAACCAACTATAATTTACGGTTAAGATGTTATGGGAAAAATGGATACCTGAAAAATACCTTGTAAAATCTACGGTCTGTGGCCTGGAAGTATTAATAACTGATACCGGCTTAAAATTCTATTATACCATTATTCAGAATAAGAATAACAAATTAAATATTATTGAAAGCGGCTTAGCAGAAAATATACATTCGTTGCCACTGGTAATCAGGAAAAATAAAATTCCTCTGGCAATAAGTATTGTAGGCAAGGGATTAATTTTTAAAAAAGTAACGCTTCCTGAAACTGATATAAATTATGATGACGTCCTTGCGCAAGCTTTGCCAACTATTGACGTCAATGATTTCCTTATACAGTTATATCCGCAAAGAGATTGTGATGCTTACATAAATATTTTCAGAAAGGAACAAATCGACACCATTCTAAAAGTCATAAGCAATGAAAAGTATGAAATAGCTGATGTTTTCTTAGGGTATTCTTTCATTACGGACGCGGTGCCGATAACCAGTCTTTTTGATTCTATTCAAACAAACAGTGCTATAATACAATTTTCAAATAATTGTATTGACGATATAAAACATGAAACCATAGAAGGAAACGGTAATGTAACAATTGAGGATCTGACACTAAACAAAACAAATATTCTAGGTTTTGCTTCGTGCTTTGTTTATTTACTAAATAGTCCGCGCTATTATAATTTTGATGGGCTAAAGGAATTCAGAACTGCACATCAGCAAAAAAATAAATTAAAGGTTTTATCAAGAGCCATAATAGGTTTATCTTTTTTACTATGTCTAATTAATTTTTTATGCTTTACTTATTATTTTGAGGAAAATAAAAAACTGGAGACCGAACTTAATCTTTATGAAGGAAAATATGAAAAGATCAATAAATTACTAAGTAGTTACGAAAAAAAGAGACATCTGATCGAAGAAGCCGGAATTTTAAATGATGAAGATTTTACTAAAAGCATTGATAAAATAGCCTCAACGATCCCTGAAGAGATCATTTTGAGTAATTGGGTGATCAATCCAATAGTTAGTAAGTCAGAGGAAGACAGTCTTATGAAATTTTCTAAAGGTATTATAAGCATAAAGGGAAATTGTGATAAAAGTTTTATTGTAAATGAATGGGTGAATGTTTTAAAAGCGCAAAATTTTGTGAAAAATGTTAACCTCGAGAAATTCGCGTATAATAATGAGGGAAGTCAGCCAAATTTTGAATTAAAGATTATAACCGAATAATGCTTGCAAATTTAAAATACTCAAAAAAATGTTTAATTGTCTTTGGTGGATTTGCGCTGTTTTTAATAATAGCTTATAAATTATCATTTAGCGAAACATTAAAAAATCGCAGTGAAATAAAAGAGAAGGAGGGTAAAATAAGTTGGCTTAAGGAAAAGGAAAAAGAAATTCCCTTTTTAAAGTCTAAAATGGAATTAATAGAAAAGACCTGTCAAAAAGGAGATTCAAGCTCGGTTCGCGTTAAATTAACTGAATTTATTTCTGATTATGCGGAGAATAATAATTGCCTTGTCACAGAAATTCCGTTTTCGTCTTCATATAAAAACGGAACTGTTAATGTGGAAACCAACAGTTTCACAATTAAAGGAACTTTTAATTCTTTACTTCGACTTCAATATACTCTTGGAAAAGAATTTAAATTTATTGCAAAAATCATGTCGGCCCGGTTTTTTTCTTTGAAAGAAAACCAAACTAAGCGAAAGAATCTTTATTTAACCGTAATAACTCAATCTTTTAGTCAAACTCATGAAACAAAATAGAAAAATGAAATATTATATAAAATTACTTATTGTTTCTGCCGGGATAATTTTTTTAGCCTGCTCGAAAGATTTTATTGTAAAGAATATTAAAAAAAGTACTGTGGTAATTTTAGCACCCACTAATAATTTAACGACTCCAAATAATGCGATCACATTTTGGTGGGAAGAATTGGATGGAGCCGAGAAATACAACCTGCAAATTGTAAAACCCAATTTTAGTGCCGCACAACAACTGATCATGGATACCAATGTTACCGGAACTAAGTTTAATTATACACTTTCTCCAGGTACTTATCAATGGCGCATTAAGGGGGTTAATAGTGGGGGCAGCACGCAATATACCGTTTATAATTTAACAATAGATACTACAAGTAATTTAGCATTGCAGCTAATCATTCCTATTGCACCGGTAGATAATTATTTAACAGGAAGCAAAACAATAGCATTTTCATGGAACAGTTTGGCCGCCGCTAACAATTATGAAATCCAGATTCTAAATTCCTCAAGTACGATTATTAAGGATACCACAACGATCAATACAAATTATACGAGTTCATTTTCAACCGGTGGAACATATACCTGGAAAGTAAGGGCGTTGAATGGGTTTAGTATTTCGCAATACAATGCCCCTTTAACTTTTACAATTGATGTTACTCCGCCATCCGCTTCTGTTCTTAATTCACCGGTAAATGGTAGTTCCGTAAAAGACACAACGTATTTAAAATGGACAAGAAGTTCATCCGATACAAGATATGATAGTCTTTATGTTAGCATTGATTCTGCTTTTGCTTCTGTAATTAGTACGGCAAGGGTATACGCGACCAAAATTAAAATCAGTTCCCTTAGTCCGGTTATTCCCGTATCGGCCAGCTATTATTGGTGGAGAGTTAAATCAATTGATTCCGTTGGGAATAAATCCGGTTTTAGTAATCAATTAAAATTTAAATTAATTCCTTAAAATGGCTTTAGGAAAAAAGACCTTATATTATGTGGTTCCAATTAACTTAGTTTTATGGGGTTATATCGGCTATAAAATTTATACGTGGGGTAAAGATGAAGTGTCTGATAATCCTACTGAAAAAGCATTTCTTCCGGCGAAATTCGACAAAGATTCTAATAATTATCAATTAGCTTTAAATTATCCTGATCCTTTTTTAAAAAATGAAATTGAAAAGCAAAAGAACTATTCGGTAAAAAACAATTCAAAGTCGCCAAAACCAAAAGAGAAAAAAATTGCACCGGTCGAGAAAGCTGATGAAATAAAATACATGGGTTTGGTTTCTAATCAGTCGAGTGGGGTAACAACCGCTTTAGTTTCTGTTAATGGAAAGTCTTATGTAGTTAAAAAGGGAGAAACAATTGAAGGGATGTTGATCAAATCCATTACTCAGGAGACGTTGGAGTTGAAGGTGGGGAAAGAGTTGGTGTTAGTTAAAAAATAAGATAATTTGTATCTTGGTTAAGATTTATTTCATAACTATGAAACGTAACGAAAAAAAACTGCTTGAAAATTTTTCTCAAAAAATTAAGGGCTTAAGAATAAAGGAAGGATTAACCCAAGCCCAATTTGCAGATAAATTGGATGTAAGTTTACTTTCAAGAATAAAATGCTTTTCCTAAAATTAATCGGTCAGGTTGCAAAACAGTTGTGCTCCCAATGTACTTTATTGCAGCGCCACTCACTAAATGTGAATGACTTGCTTCACTCGGTCAAGGCGCAAGCCAATACTAGCAAGGTTTTTCAACAATTTTCACAATTATAAACTCCTAGCAACTTATGCTTTAATTTCATTCATAAGATTCTAAATTTTCTTCCCGAATAATTGCTATTTTAGTACCTACATAAACATTGATCTTTTTTATAAATGCGAACCGCTACTTTACAAATACAACAGTCAAAACTTTTTGATAAATACAATAAAGATGTCCCTCATATCATGAAGTATATGGGTTCTAAAAGAAGTATTTTAGATTTTGTAATATCAGGAATTGATGAAGTATATTCCGGCGGCATAATCTGCGATTTATTTGCTGGCTCGAGTGTTTTATCTGGTTCTTTAGGTAGTATCGCTCAAATACACTCGAATGATATTCAAGAGTACTCAGGCCATATTGCAAAAACTTACTTATCAAATTATGATTGGGAAGCATTTCCTGACTTAGATAACATTATTTCGCAAGCAAGAAGATATTTTAATAAAGTTAAAAAAAAATATCCTGAGTTGATTTACAAATATTCTGAAGAACTCACTTTAATTCAATTTAATAAACTTGAAAAAAAACAACAAAGGCTTAGGTCCAAAGATTTCGATGATATAGATTACTACTTATTCATTAAATATTATTCGGGAACATATTGGAGTTTTGAACAATGTATATGGATAGATGCCATTAAAAAAGTAGCAGATAAATATAAAACCTCTCCTCTATATTATCCTATAATATCAAGCCTAATGTTTGCCATGTCTTATTGTTCACAAAGTACTGGACATGTTGCACAGTATCGCGATGCAAATGATGAAGAGTCGATGATGGATATTTTAATCTATAGACAAAAAGAAATTTTACCTTATTTTAAAAGAAAGTTTTTAGAATTAAAAAAAGTTTTAAAAAAAAATACTTTAAAGCACACGTCAACTTCTCTAAGTTATGAAAAGTGTTTAGATGCTTTGCCTGAAAACATTGTCATTTATGCTGACCCACCTTATTGTTTCGTTCATTATTCTCGATTTTATCATGCGTTTGAAACTTTAATTAAATATGACTATCCTGAAATTAAATTCAAGGGTAGGTACAGAACAGATCGACATCAATCACCTTTCTGTCAACGTTTAGAAGTAAGAAAAGCTTTTGAAACTATGTTTCAAAAAATCAATCTTAAAAAATCTCAATTAGTACTTAGTTATAGCAATACCGGCATGATTAGACTTGATGAATTAGTTGAGCTTGCGAATTCAAATTTTAGTAACAATTATAAGATCGAAGTTAAATCAATGCCTTATAAACACAGTACAATGGGCAGAACTGGCGAAAAAACTAAAGACGTAGAGGAATATTTAATTATAGCAAAAATAATAGTATGAATTTAACCGGCGACATTAACAGCTTAAGAACATCTTGGACAAAGTATGATATTGTTCAGACAATAAACATTGTTGCTGAGAATGAAATTGATTTATATCTTAAAAAAGAAAAAGGTATAGACGAACCAATTTTAAGATCTTTTTTAGGTATAAATACTTTGAATGACAATTTAAACGCGTCTTGGATAAAAATCAAAGAATATCCAATAGAAATTAGAAGATTATTTGCTCTACTTGCTGCAATTTTCACACATCATGAAATTATTGACCTTTTTGCTAAAGAGTATTCTTTGGGCGATATGCGAGGAGTTATGAAGATGAAGGAAGGTAAGCAATATACAAACCTAAGAAGTGCCTTGGTTGAATCGGGAGCATCAGAAAAAATATATAGAAGAAAAACGGAAATTCCTTATGATTTTGCAAAAATTTATGAGCTCGGAGAAGTAGGGATTCTTTTTAAAAAAATTCTGGAAGAAAGATTACAAAGAGTTGGATTTAATGCAGATTCTTTTCGGGACAATTTTTATGA
>DATMPR010000258.1:0-15913 GCA_035567575.1 Bacteroidia bacterium | reverse complement strand
TAAATTATTTGTTTTTTCCTTTTGTCGGCATTACCCGATACCGGTTAGAGAGTGCGTTTCTCAGATTTCTCTGTTAAAATTTCTCTCGCCAAATAATTTAATTTTTAACTAACATATTCTCTGTACTTAAACAAACACTCAAACAAAATTAATTCCGATTTTACCTTTTTTACCCTTTTTTTGGTTAAACCCTTATTTAAATAGCCAAAGAGGAAAAAATAGTCGCCGGGTATTTTAATTTATAAGTCTGTAATTTTCGTTTTTTCTTATTGCATTGATCAAATTTTTAAAATAGCCATACAGATACTCGTTTTCGGCTATCTTAAATACTGTATTACCGAATAAAGCCATAAACTCCTTGCCTTGCCTCTAGTTTTGTATAAAACAATAATAATCTCAAAAAATAAAACTATGAAATCACCTATACACAGCCTGTTCGGGCCTACGTTGACAGAAAAAAAGAATCAGGGCAATAGAAAAAAATTTCCGGCGTTATTTTTCTTTTTTCTACTTCAGTTTGGCGCATTATTTAGCCAGACCTTGGTATACGATAATTTTGACGGCAACAAATCAATACGCTACACCGAAAGAACAGGCGTATTCGATTCTATCGCGAAAAATCCAAAGATCGACTCAGTTAATAGCAGTGCGAAATGTGGTTTATACATTCGTAACAAAGGGAAAAAATTCGACAATATTAAAATGGAACTTCCGGGTTTTTTGGCTGATGTAAGTTCTTATGCTACTTATCTTGGCATACCACCAAAATTAAAAATGAAAATTTATACCAATGCACCTGTAGGAACTTTAGTAGAAATTTTATTGGGTAACAAAAATGGCAATAATGATTATCCGGCCGGAACAAACAGCCAGTATCAGACTTACACTACTAAAACCAATGCCTGGGAAGTTGTTGAATTTAAATTTTCCCAAATCCCTCAGGGAAGTCAAACTTCAACAAGCCAGATCAATCAGGTTACTTTATTATTTAATCCTAATTCATCTACATCAGATGCCTATTATTTTGATGAAATTACCGGTCCTTCTTTAGCGGAGGGGAAATCTGATGCTATTGTTACACCGGAACCAAAAAAATCAGAACCCGTTAAAAAAACTAATACAACAAAAAAAATAGCGAAAAAATAACACAGTTAATTAATATAATCCGATTAACGGCTGCTACCACTTATTAATTAAAAACTCTAATGCACAGAAAAGAAAAATTTGCCTTTGGCTGGCCAGGAATTGCAGCCAGATGGACTACCAGCGCTAAAAGCGGAGTAGGAACTTCATTGAAGCCTACAAGCAAAGTATGGTATTCCATTAGTCACGGCATCCTAAATGAAATTTATTATCCTCAGGTAGATCAGGCCTGCACTAAAGATCTGGGTTTAATTGTAACTGACGGAAAAGATTTTTTTTCAGAAGAGAAATTGCACACCACTCATAATATTAAACAAATAGGTAAAGGAGTTCCCGGTTATCATGTAACCAACAGCTGCAATCAGCATCATTACCGTATTGAAAAAGAAATTATTTCTGATCCGATAAGAGATACTGTCCTTCAGCGGATCCAATTTTTTCCAATGAATAAAAAGCGGAAGGATTTTAAATTATTCATGCTTCTTGCTCCGCATGTCGGAAATTATGGCTCGTGCAATACAGCATGGGTTGGAAATTATAAAGGGCTAACAATGTTATTTGCCCAGCGCGGTGATGTATCACTTGCATTAGCTTGTTCTGTTCCATGGAAAAGAGGTTCGGCCGGTTTTGTCGGAACTTCCGATGGATGGCAGGATCTGAATCTTCATAAAGAAATGCTATGGGAATTTGACCGCGCCGAAAACGGTAACGTTGCATTGATGGGGGAATTCGATCTGGATGAAATAATGGGAAACAGTTTTGTTGTAGCTCTTGGTTTCGGAAGAAACGCTGAAGAAGCAGGACAACGCGCCCGTGCAAGCATCTTAGAAAGTTTCGAATCATGCAAAATAAAATTTATTGAGGAATGGGAAGGCTGGCAGAAAAAAATATATGCATTCGATAAAACAAAAAAAGGTTTTTCTCCAAAGTATTTTAATATAAGCGCTTCTATGATGAAGTCGCACGAATCTAAACGTCACCCGGGCGCATTAATTGCAAGTCTTTCTATTCCCTGGGGATATAGCAGAGGTGACGATGATTTAGGAGGTTATCATTTAGTTTGGCCAAGAGATATGGTACAAACCGCAGGCGGATTACTTGCCGCCAAAGCCTTTGATGATGCCAGAACAGTTTTAAATTATTTGATGGTGACGCAGGAAAGTGATGGACATTGGACACAAAACATGTGGCTCGATGGTTCCCCTTACTGGAGTGGAATTCAAATGGATCAAACCGCGCTGCCAATTATGTTAGTTGATCTGGTAAACAGAGAAGTTAATTTATCGGAAGATGATCTAAAACATTTTTGGCCAATGATCAGAAAAGCGGTCAGTTATATTGTTATGAATGGTCCGGTAACAGATCAGGATCGCTGGGAGGAAAATGCAGGTTATTCAACTTATACTTTGGCTGTAGAGATAGCAGCACTGCTTATTGCAGCAGAGCATGCTGAAAAAAATAATGAACCACAGTTAGCAGTATTCCTAAGGCAAACAGCAGACGCATGGAATTCAAGCATCGAAAGATGGACCTATGTCATAGGATCTGATCTTGCAAAGTTTGTTGGTGTAGATGGTTATTATGTCCGCATAAATAGTAAAGAACAATTCGATTATGAAAACCGTGGTACAGAATTAGTAACAATTTCTAATCGCGCTAAAGGCGAAAATATTTGTACAGCCAATGAAATGGTGAGTCCGGACGCGTTAGCTTTGGTACGTTATGGTTTGCGCGCAGCTGATGATCCGAGAATACTTAATACCATTAAAGTAATTGATTCAACATTAAAATTTGATAATGAATTAGGTCCGGTATGGTATAGATATAATGGAGATGGTTATGGCGAGCACGTTAATGGAGATCCGTTCAATGGTACAGGGATTGGAAGGCCATGGCCTTTATTAACAGGTGAACGCGCTCATTATGAAATTGCCGCCGGAAATTACACGTATGCGGAAGAATTACTGAGAACTTTTGAAAATTACGCCAATGAATCCGGATTATTTCCTGAACAAATTTGGGACGGGGAAGACATTCCAGAAAAAGGACTCTTTACAGGAAAACCATCAGGAGCCGCAATGCCTTTGGTATGGGCCCATTCGGAATATATTAAATTATGCCGTTCATTAAGATCAAAAAGTATTTTTGATATGCCCTCTCAAACTAAGGAAAGATATCTTGTTAATAAAACAATATCTAATATTATTATCTGGAAGTTTGATAACCATTACAAATATATTCCCAAAGGAAAAAATTTACGGATACAATGTCTTGCATCTGCTATAGTGAGGTGGACATCAGATGGCTGGTTAACAACTAACACAGTAAACACCCTTGATTCAGGAGTTGGTGTGCATTTCGCAGATCTGTTAACAGAAAAATTAGATTCGGGGCAGCCCATAGAATATACTTTTTATTGGAACGACGCAGCAATTTGGGAAAATAAAAATTATGTTCTCACGATTGAAAAAGAAAGGGCAGCACCGAAACCCGCTGAAGCCTCCGAACAAAATAAATTAGAGCGTAATAAAACAAAAATTTATTATCCTACTTAGATCATTCTCAAAAAATGAATTTTTTAAAAAATAAATTACATGCGTTGCTTTTGATCTTTTCGGTACTTTATTTGGTTCCGGGATTTGCTAAAGGGTTTTGCAGTAAAATAATTTCCCCTGAAATTATTGATGAGTCGTTTACTAATAACCGTGATTCAGCTTTAAAATATGTTTCGTATGGCATCGAAAAAACAAGCTCACGTGATTATGATGATGCTTTAATGTACTTTTCAAAAGCGTTAGAACTGGATTCGAGCCTTGCTGCTGCTTACATAAACAGAGCTTTCGTAAAAAATCAGCTCTTAGATTATAATAATGCGCTTGAAGATTACAATCATGCTCTTAAATTAAAATTAACCTGGGAAGAATCTTATGAAGTTCATTTTAATAAAGGACTCACACTTCTATCATTAAATAATTTAAAAGGAGCAATGGCAGGATTTAGCTACGCCATCAAAATAAATCCGAATTTTGCAGATGCTTATTACAACAGAAGTATCCTTAGAGGAATGGTGGGTGATTATTTAGGACAATTAAAAGACATAGATAAAGTTATTGCTTTACGTCCCAAAGACGCGAACGCTTACAACAGCAGAGGCATTGTAAGATCGATGATAGGTTCCTTGCAGCCTGCGATAGAAGATTATTCCAAAGCACTGGAATTAAACAAAGGAAACACAGACAGTTATTTTAACCGCGGTTTGGTTTATTATCAGCTAAAAAAATATCACGATGCTTTAAATGATTTCAACATGGTGATCCAACTTAAGGACGAACCGGATGCAGAAGCATTTAATAGAAGAGGAAATGTAAAATGCAGATTAAAAGATTTTCGGGGAGCGATCGAAGATTATAATAATGCCATAAAAAGTAATCCTGATGATTATCTCGGTTATTTAAACAGGGGACAATTAAAATTCGATCTTAAAGATTACCAGGCTGCAATTGATGATTATACAAAAGCTATTAAGTTTAAGCCGGATTTTTATTTAATTTTTTATCTGCGCGGACTTGCTAAACGACAGCTGAAAGATGCTAAAGGCGAAATTGAAGATTATTCATGGGCGATAGAATATAAACCGGATTATGAAGCTGCTTATAAAGAAAGGGGAGTTGCTAAATATGGAATTGGTGATAAATCGGGCGGCTGCGAAGATCTTAATACCGCAGTTAAGTTCGGAAGTGATGTGGCATACAATTACCTGATCGAACACTGCAGATAAAATAATTTAAAAATAAATAAGTAAGGCAGAGCCCAATGGGAACAATTTCCCATCAATATTTTAAACTCATGATCCATCACCAAAATTATTTACACATAAGAATTTACTTATTCATTTCATTCTTTATTATCTTTCAGCAAAACCGGTCGTTGGCACAAATAGTAATTGAAGAAGAACCCAATAGATTGTATTACGATTTCACGAGTAAACGCATCACTAAATTTAAGGACATGAAAAATTTCAGGGATGTTTTTCATCTCGATAAATATTGGCTGGGCAAAAACAGGATCTCAGGAACAATTGCTTATAACACGGGCAGGGTTTTGGTTACTCCAAGTAATTCGTTTGAATCAAGCGAACAATGGAGACAAGCTATCTCGATTTCGACGCGTATAAGATTCTGGGAACAATTTAGTTTTAACACTAATTTTTTTATAGATTTTAATAAGAAGGCTACAGCGCGTTGGACATCAGATTATTCTTACACTATTGGGCGGTATAACTGGAAACCCAATAAATTCAATTACGGTTACGAAAATTATTTGAATAATAAATATTCTGATGATCTTCCAACTTTCGGCGAGAAATTCCTGGAAGGATATTATTTTCTTTCTTACAGTCATAATTTACCAACAAAAATCAACGATGCCATTTCTTTTGATGAATCAACTAACCTTAAATTCGTTTATTTTGTGCGGTATGCCATAAAATACCGCGATGAATTAAATTTTACGCATGGCGGAATTGCAAATGGAAAAACAACATTAGGCTTTGCACTCCGATATACAATTTACAAAAATATTTACGTGGAAGGTGCTGTTTATTATTATCCTGAACAATTTAAACGCCAGGCCTGGGATCCTGATTACACTTACGGTTTTGGTTATTTCGACTGGCGTTCTTTCCGTATTTCTATCACTTATGGTAACTGGGCCATCAATCGTTTCCCTGGCCAGGAAAATCCTTATCCAAAATATGGATTTTTAGACGGTCAATTTAGAGTTGTTGCAAATTGGATCTGGTAAAAAATTCAGTAATGAAAATAAAAATCATACTATTCATTTTACTTTGTTTCATTTTTATCAAACCGATTAATGCTCAATTAAAATTTATCGTTGAGGATTTTGAAGGCCTTTCAAATGGTTCCACTGACATGCAAAAGAATGGCGTTTTTTCTTTCGGAAATATTAAAGCAATCATTAATCAAAAAAAACCGGAGTACAATTATTCCAATTATCTTGGCGAAAGATATATTACTGTAAAAAATGAGATAAATAAAGATTTTGGCGGCTGGGGAAAAGGAATTGGCCTGAATGTGGAGTTAGATCCGGCTAAAGATCATCTCAATTTTTATGTCTATCAGCCAATAGAAAACGGAAGTACTACACTAAAAGTTCAGTTACAGGAAGATGATAATGATTCTAATATTTATGAGAGTGAGCAGGATGATGAATGGATATTCACACAAGAAATTAAAAACGATTTTCCAACTGCAAACTGGCAGCTCATTTCTATACCATTAAGCAAATTTAAAGACTCAAATATCGGGGGAGATGGAATTTTTAATTGCACATACAAAAACGGAAAATTACTTTGCTTTATTATAAGCTTCAAAGATTTGTCAGACAAAAAAACGGTTGGTAACCCGCTTAAAAATGGACAGGCAATGTCGTTTGATTTTATTTGTTTTTCGGAGGGAGAATTTTCCGGCGCAGCTAAAAACACTGATGGCTTTTGTAGTTTAGGTTTATGGTCGAAAGAAGGAAACGTTGCGAACTTTGTAGAGATAGGAAAAAACTTCGAAGAACTTTTTAAACCGGATTCCAAAAAAAAATTAGGTGTGGTTCATTTTTTTCAGCCATTTGCAATTGACGGCGGTTCTACTCAAAATCATTATCCATCGATAGATCGTATCAATAAAGTAATTGCAGAAGATTATATTCCAATGATAACACTAGAGAATCACTTTACGACTACTGATCCGAACATGAAGCAGCCCAATTTATATAGTATCATAGAAGGCCACTTCGATTCTTTTTTCGGTTATTGGGCCAATCAGATCAAACAGGTGAAAGGGATAGTATTCCTAAGAATACTTCATGAATTTAACGGTGATTGGTATCCCTGGAGCATTGCAAATAATGATAAGGATCCAAAGCTCCTGATAAAAGCCTATGGTTACATTCATAATATTTTCAAACAAAATAATGTGACGAATGTAAAATTTATCTGGTGTCCTAATTCCATGTCGGTTCCGCAAGAGAAATGGAATTACATCATGGATGCTTACCCCGGAGACGAGTTTGTTGATTTTGTTGGTCTTGATATTTACAATGGCGCAGGGTTAAACGCTCCCATTTGGGCATCATTCAGAAGAGTGGCGATCGAAAATTATTTTATATTAACGGAACAATTACCGGATAAACCATTATTTATTTGCGAAACGGCTTCAAGAGAAAGAGAAAATTCTGAATCTAAATCAGCGCAAACAAAAGCTGAATGGATAAAACAGCAAAGCGAAGCAATTAAATCAGACATGCCAAAAGTAAAACTCTTAAACTGGTTCAATGAAAAAAGTACATTTAAAATTAATTCATCCTCCGATTCCAGGAATGCTTTTCTTAATTATATTTTAAAGGATGACTATTTTAAATCAGGAACAACCTATTTACTTCCGTACACGCGCTAAAATTTTAAAATTCCACGCTATTATATCCTATTCTACTTAAAATAATAATGTTTTGTTTCATATAATGTATTGGCATACTTTAATCGTAATAATATATTTTTACTTGTGCCGAATCTTTTAAAAAATTAATTTGCTGTACCGATGCACGATGCACGTTTATACCGGTTCTTTTACGGATATCAGCTAAGAATTCTTCCTTCTTATTGGATTGTATCAGCTCAATATTTTCATAAATAATTGTTTTGATCAATTCCTTTTTAAGGAATAACTTACTCTCTAATAAAAAAGTAACAAGCAGTATTATAGCATTAACGCCACCTAAAAACATATATTCATATTGGTCGGGAGCGCCTTTTATTTTAGTTACCGCCGATACCAAACCAATGGCAATACTTAAAAAAAGGTAAGTCATGTCTTTAATTGAAATATTCTCTGTCCGGTAACGGAGCATACTGAATACTGCAAATAAACCAAAGGCAGCACCCATGCTTAACTCTACTTTATTCAATAGAAAAGAAACGAGAAAAATGATCAGGTTAAAGATCACAAACATAAAAAAGAACTCACGGTGTTTATATATCGGATAATATATAAAGCGTACCAAAATAAATACCGAAACAAGATCGATCACTATTCTGGATCCTATTTTAAAAGACATTTTTGTCAATGCTTCAATTTCATTTATGGGTATGTTTTCACTAACTATTTGTAGTAATGTCATGATCCAGTATATGTTTTATCGTTAGTAATTTTCGTTTAAAATTATTTTTCTTTATCTGATCGCAGGTAAGGGCAATGCCCATGCAATATTTACTGATAGAACCTTCACGTACATGATGCTTTTTCATCATGGTTATGAAAGGTGAAGTTTTTCTTTTTTCCTGTTTTACTTCTGCAATTACAAGCCCTTCCATTTTTTTTGTAATATTATTTCTTATAAATTCCAGATCTACATCTATAGTAAGGCGTTCAGGCTCTGTTTTATTTACTAAAGTGCAACGACAGTAATTAACCCAAATGGTTGGTATCAGTAACTGCGGGGTAAAAGGCAATGTTTTATTTAAAAAAAATTCGCTTGTGCCTTCCCATGCAATAGGCGGGTCATGTTCTCTCACACGTTTTTTTATAGTACGGCCTTTGTTATTTTTAAATTTTACTTCCAGAAAACCCAGATCGGATTCTACATAAGTCCGGTGTCTTATTTTGTATCGGTTTAATTTACCATTATGATGTTCAGTATATAAATTCAGGCCCACCGTATCATAATAAAGTGTTTTATAACGACTTAATCTCGAGCCGTTCACTTCTAAAACTCTGTAATAATCTTTGATCTCATTCATTACGTATTCAAATTGGGCTTGGGTGAAAACAAATTTCGTATCAGTTCGATTCATAAGTTTTACGCTATCCATTTCCGTAAGGTTGATAGTTTCAAACTGCTCGAATATATTCTCTTGCGAATTCAATTAAATGCGTATAGATAGGTTCTTACACAGATCACTTTTCCTGCAGCATCGAGTGTTTTTTTTTGAATTTTTAAACCTTTTGAATTGTAAGTATAATAATGCGTTTTAATTTTTTTTCCATCAGCGTCCATTACCTGTTCTTCCGTTTTCTCGCCTAATGAGTTGTATTTGCAAATTCTTTTTTCGGTTACTTTTGTTCTTGCATCGTATTCTTCTTCTTCCGTTATATCGCCGTCTTTATTGTATTTATATTTGTGCGTGCTTTTTAATACGCCGTCTTTATCGTAATCAATTTCCTCAACGGGTTCTCCATTCTTATTAAATTCTGTTTTTTTATTATTAAGCGTCTTACCGCTTTCCAGATCCGTAATAGTGGTAGATTTAATTTTGTTCTTCCTAACTTCCTTTTTACTTTGAGCGAAAGAAACTACGGTTGAAAATAAAATCAGGAAAACTATTTTTAAAACTAATCTCATATACTATTGACAAACAGTTTCATTGCTTTCATACCTTAAAACTTATTTAGCTGTGATTCCCAATTTGGCATTTATACTTAATGTAGAATGCGGAACGCTTCTTAGTCTTTCTTTTGAGATCAGATCTCCGGTGATACTGCAAATTCCGTAGGTTTTATTTTCAATTCTTATTAAAGCATTTTGAAGATGTTCAATGTATTTCTGTAAGCGCATGGCATGTTGCGATGATTCTTCCTTAGAAGAAGCTTCTCCTCCGCCTTCCATTACTTTAAAAATAGGCGAAGTATCTTCCGTGCCATTTTCAGTTTTAAGAGAAATAGTTTCCTTTAATAATTCATAATCCTTTTTTGCCTGATTCAGTTTTGTCAGGATCAGGTCTTTAAACTCTTTCAAATCCTTATCTGAATAACGTATGTTGCCATTACTATCCTTTAATGGAATCTGATTGAAATCATCCACTTTAATGACTGGTTTTTTTTTCGTTTCAGATTTTTCCTTTTTCATTTTCATTTTTTATTCAGTTAAGTTTTTCATTCGTACAGTTCAAGCAGAATACTAAAACTGTGATGTAAAAATACTGAGAGACAAGGTGCATCCTTTTTCTTTTCGTTGAAGTGATCTTTTGGTTAGCCAGAAACAGATAAATTGCAAATATTAAAAATATGGACTGAATTTTTTGATTCCCGATTTAAGAGAATGTTATTTATTTAACATCTTTTTATAAATACAACTTTTCCCGAATAGAGAATAATTCATTTTTCATTGGTAAAAACTGAAAAAAAATAGCCGCAAGCCGGAAATGTATAGCTAATAACTGTTAAGTTTTTAATATTAAAGTAACCCCCTCAGAGTTTAACCCGTATACGGACTGTAATCGGTGAAAGGGGAAAAAAAATAGCCGGAAAATAAATAAGAATAGCCAAAATACCCTGGAGATTTGAGAGTTGAGATTCACCAAAAAAACAAAAAAATGAAAAGCATAAAAAAAGTAATTCGTTACAGTATTTTAGTTCTTAGTTTAATGTTTTCTTTAAAAAGTGTTCAGGCACAAATCATATCGCCGCATTTCTTCGGACAAAACGCATGGATGCCTGATACTATTGGCAGCACTACCTACTATGGTAAATTACATCAGGAATGGGGTAATATAAAGAACAGTAACGCAGGTATTATCCGTTTTGGCGGTATTGGTGCTGATAAGAATATGCCAACTAATTTTCAGTATCTTAAAATGATCGACTCTATTCGTGTCAACGGTATGGAACCAACGATCCAAGTGCCTTTTGATAATTACAAATTTAATGCGCAACAAGCTGCCGATATAGTTACGTTCATTAATATTACCAGCGGGAAAAATATTAAATACTGGAGTATTGGTAATGAGCCCGACTTAGGTTATTCATATACCACTTCATCACAAGTTGCAGCTTATATTAAATCATTTGCATCAGCAATGAAAAGTGTCGATCCGTCAATTCTTATTATGGGACCTGAGTGTGCCTGGTTCAATACTAATATTATTAATGGTTTAACTACGCCTAACGGTCCGGACGATATAACCGGTAAAGATATGTACGGACATTATTACCTTGATGTTATTTCTTTTCACATGTATCCTTTTGATGGAACACAAACAAGAGCGCAAGTAATTTCTAATTTAACTTCTGCCGGCAAATTGCAGGATAATTTAATTTACTTAAATGGCCGTATTGCTTCATGTAATACTGCACATGGTAGAACAGGAAATTCAGTTTTGAAAACAGCTATTACCGAAGCAAACATCGACTGGCAAAATAATGCCGGTGATAATTTATATGGTGTTGGCGCTAACAGTTTTTTAGGCGGTCAGTTTTGGACCGAGATGATGGGTATATCTATGAAAAATGGTGTTGACATGATCAATTTCTGGAGTGTTGCAGAAGGTAATACCAACGCGCTTAACATTGGTTATATTGATGCGAATACAAATACAAAAAAACCAACGTACTATCATTTTAAACTTTTAGCCGAAAATTTTAAAGGTAATTATGTGGATGGTACAACTAATCAGGTAAACGTAAAATCATTTGGAAGCCAGAATGCGCAGCAGATCTGTGTTTTAATTTTAAATGAAGACCAAGCTGTAAATCATAATTTTAAAGTTAAACTAAACACAACTGCTATCACAGGAACCAATACATTAAAAATTAATATTAACGCTAACCTAACAACAGAATATAATGATGTTATTCAGAATCAATCTACCCTTCTGCTTATTTTTAATGCAGCCGGTGCATTAGTTAAAAAATATGAGTATTCACTTAATAACAATGCAGTGGCAGGTTTAGCGCCTACTCTTACACAATTCAATGCTACAGGTATTGCATCACAAGCTAGCAGTGAAGATTCAGGTCCGGAATTTAATATCGTAAAAGTATTTCCTAATCCGACCAGCAATAAATTAAGCATTCAATTAAATAAAAATAACTCTGAACAGAGAGAGTATGGAATTGAAGTGTTTAATATGGCAGGACAATTAGTTATGGAAAGAAAAGCTGAATTTAACAAAGGAAGTGAAGAGTTAGATTTGTCCGGTGGTCTTGCTTCTGCCATGTATATCGTACGTGTAAAATACCGGGATATTATGAGAACTGAAAAAATAATGCTGATCAAATAAAAAAGTAAAACCCCAAATACCATACCAATGCCAGGCCCCATCTTTTTACAAAAGATGGGGTTTCTTTTTTGTTAATTTTTTTGTTACATAATTCCAAGAAATAATTTCATTCAAAAAAACCAATCCCTCATTTTCCTGTTTTGGCTATCCGAATGACTTCGTTAGCGAATACCGAGATAAAAAACGCTTTTCCCTAATAGGTTTGTAATATAAATTAATAAATAACCCTGTTGAAGCATAGCCGAGACCGTAATTTCCGCTTCAGTCTTCACAAAAAAGAATAAATGTACGAGCCAGTTTTTAAAAGATGTCCGCCCCAAAAATGAGAGAGAATTTACCAAAAGTACTGATGTTAGGATGGGAATTTCCGCCAATTATTAATGGAGGATTAGGTGTGGCATGTCATGATCTTTCGAGTGCAATGTCGGAATTTGCCAATATAACAATGGTGATTCCAAAATCGAGTCCCGATTTTAAAGTAAAAAATTTGAATTTAGTCGGGATAAATAATTTAGATGCGAGCATATTTAACAATCCCGGCCTTAACCAAAAACTTCCGTTCGAGCTTCATCACGTTCCTGCCGAATTAAACCCTTATCATTCCGAAGGAGAAATAAAAATGTCGAAAGGAGAACCTGGCGAAACCAGCCGTTTTAATATTGATAATTTATATGGCGGAGATGTAATTACAAAAGTTTTTCAGTACGCTGATATTACTTCATCATTAGCCTCCACAATGGATTTTGATGTTATTCACGCGCACGATTGGATGACGATGCTTGCAGGTATCAAAATAAAACAACATACGGGTAAACCGCTTGTAATGCACATTCACTCACTTGAGGTTGACCGCAGCGGACCTGAAAGCAGAGGCTGGGTTTATGAATTGGAAAAAAAAGGAATGGAATACGCCGATATGTTAATGCCCGTAAGTAATTTCACAGCAGAAAACATTCATAAACATTATGGGATCGAAAAAGAAAAAATGACTGTTATACATAATGGCAGCAATATAGTTAAGCCGTTTAAAAGCGAAAGAAAATTTAAAGAGAAAACTGTTTTATTCGTAGGCCGCCTTACAAGACAAAAAGGGCCTGAGCGTTTTTTAGACATTGCCTCTAAGGTTTTAGAAAAAGATCCTAACGTACGCTTTGTCATGGCAGGTACCGGAGATTATTTCCGCTCGATGCTGGAGAGAAGTTCTTACAAACATATCGGCAACCGTTTTCACATGACAGGTTTTTTAAATCTTGAAAAATTAAATTATTTATTTTCAGTTAGTGATGTGTATTGCATGCCGTCTGTATCCGAGCCTTTTGGTTTATCTGCAGTAGAAGCTGCACAATTTGGAATTCCCTGTGTTATTTCAAAACAATCGGGTGTATCAGAAGTTTTAAAAGGTGCACTTACATTTGATCACTGGGATGTGAATAAAGCGGCAGGCAGCATTTTAAATTTATTACGCGATCCGGTATTTAAAAATAAAATTGTAAAAGATGCCTATCAGAATTTAGATACGATCACCTGGAACAATTCCGCGCGTAAGATCATGCGCGTTTATTCCGCCAATCAATTCATAAAAAAACTAAACCCAACTATATGACATCCATCTGCTTTTATTTCCAGGTACATCAACCCTTCAGGATCAGGAATTATTCTTTTTTCGATATAGGAAATTCCGATCAATACGAAGATGATATTAAGAATAAAGAAATTTTGAATAAGGTAGCCGATAAATGTTATCTTAAAACCAACCGCAAAATGTTGGACCTTATTAAACGTCATAATGGAAAATTCAGAATAAGTTATTCGATCAGCGGAACAGCGATAGAACAATTTGAAAAATACCGACCCGACGTATTACAATCTTTTATTGATCTGGCTAATACAGGCTGCGTTGAATTTCTTGATGAAACATATTCGCATTCCTTAAGTTTTGTTTATTCGAAAACCGAATTTGTGCGCCAGGTAAAAAAACATGGTGAAATGATAAAGAAATATTTTAAACAGGAACCAAAAGTTTTCAGGAATACCGAATTAATTTATAATAACGAATTAGCAGCATTTATGGGCGACATGGGTTATAAAGGTGTAATTTGTGAAGGCGTTGACAGATTATTACAGGGCCGTAGTCCAAATTATGTTTACCAAGCAATGTACGCGCCCAAAACAAAACTATTATTAAAGAACCATTTGTTATCGGATGATATTGCTTTTCGTTTTTCAGATAAAGGCTGGAAAGAATTTCCGTTAACGGTAGATAAATTTATAACCTGGGTGCATGCTATTGCCGGACAAGGTGAAACCATTAATCTGTTTATGGATTATGAAACATTTGGCGAACACCAATGGGATACTACTGGCATTTTCGATTTTTTAGATTATTTGCCGGAAGGAATTTTTAAACATCCTGATTTTGATTTTAAGACACCTTCTGAAGTTCTGGACACTTATCCTGTTAGAGATAATTACGACACACATAATTTTACCTCGTGGGCGGACACTGAACGTGATCTTTCTGCCTGGTTAAGCAACTCCATGCAGCAGGAAGCCATTAAACAAATTTATTCTCTTGAAGAGGGTGTACTTAAAAGCGGTGATGCGCAAATATTAAATATATGGGAGCGTTTACAAACTTCCGATCATTATTATTACATGTGCACTAAATTCTGGAACGATGGCGATGTGCATAAGTATTTTAGTCCTTTTGACTCTCCTTATGATGCTTATATGTATTTTATGAATGTATTCAGTGATCTGGAATGCAAATTAAAGGATCTGAAGGCAAAAGATAAAAAAGAAATACCTTCTGGTGTTTTAAGATCCGATCAGATCATTATGGAATTTCCTATAACCGAAGTAGCTTAATATTAATAACAAAAAAATTATGAAAAAGATAGCGAACAATATTATTAATACAATAAACTTAAAAAGAAACAACGAAAATTACGAATGGAGCGATATCCTTTTAAGATCAGCTGTTTTAGGTTTTGCTATCTACGTGTTCGCTGTTATAGACATGATTATTTACGGTTTTTTAACCCGTTAGAAGATCACCCAATTTATTTTGCAGTATACACCCGGCCACATGAGTTTTTAATTTTCTCCAATGAAAATTTGTAACAGAAAAGGTCGATTGTTAAGCAATTTGATTCGGAGATAAAAAGGTAAAATTATCTTTTCTACGACAAAATCACCTAAATAAATTTAGTTTTTTGCTACCTGAAAGCCAGTTCATTCATAAAAATCATTTATTCAGGATACAAAAAAATCTTTAAATTAGGGGCTAAAAATTGGTTGATGAGAAAGAAAAATTTAATATTAGCGTTTTTTATCTTATTGACATTTTTAATAAAAGGACAAGACACAATTATTAAAGCTGATAGGAGCAACTTTATACTTTGCAAGGTAACAAGAGTAACCCCAATGACAGTTTTTTATACTGAGAACAAGATTGGAAAAAGTATTCCGAAAAACGAGATTAGTTATTATTCTACCCACGAAATTCAATCCCTAAAAGAAAAAGAGGCTCAGGTTAAAAAATTAACTGATTACAAATTTTATTTTAAAGAAGATGTACTTAAAAACTCTAAATATAAATTTTCCATATCAGAAGTTGTTGATGCTCGTTTAAATAAGAAAAAACCTATTGGTTCTGTATTATTTGGTATGGCAATCCATAAAAAAACTGTTGGTAATGATTCT
>DATMPR010000257.1:0-3442 GCA_035567575.1 Bacteroidia bacterium | reverse complement strand
AAACAGCAAATGCTGATGAAGTGATTTGGTTCCAGCTATCAGTCGTTGGTGCAAATGAAGTTACATGATCAGGATGATAAAATAATCCAAACCCAACAAACATAACAATGATCACAATTTTAATCAATGTAAATGCCCGCTGTAAAGCACTTCCTAATTTCAAATTAATTGAATGAATTGCTGTAAGGATAATAATAACTGTTATTGCTAAAACTTGCGGATTTACTCCCGTATAAATTTTATTTACATACAAACCCAAAGCTGTAGCAGCCGCCGCAACAGGAGCTGCAAATCCAACTGTAACTGAAACCCATCCTGATAAAAATCCAACTGATGGATGATATAATTTCGAAAGATAATTGTATTCGCCCCCACTCTCCGGAAATGCAGAACCGATCTCACCATAAGTTAATGCGCCGCATAAAGACAAGATCCCCCCAACAACCCATAACATGATAATTGCAAAACCGGATTCAATATTTAAAACCTGAAAACCTAAACTGGTAAATACTCCCGTTCCGATCATATTGGCGATCACCAATGAAATAGCTGTTGCAAAACCAATTTTCTGAATGTTCATCAGTCGAACGATTGGGTTGACTTAGTTGACATTTCAAGCATAACCTGATATTGCTGAGGCGTCAGATCGTTAAAGTAAAAATTAATAGGATTTACTTTTTCACCATTCTTCATTACTTCATAATGCACGTGCGGCGCGGTACTTAAACCAGTGCTTCCGACATAACCAACCAATTCACCGCGTTTGATTTTTTTACCAACACTCACCGCAATTTTACTCATGTGCCCGTACAAAGTTTGATAACCAAATCCATGATTGATCACTACGTGATTCCCATAACCCTGCAAGCTTCCGTCAGCTTCTTCAACAACACCATCGCCTGTTGCGTAAATTGGCGTGCCTTGTTCCGCTGCAAAATCCATTCCGGGATGAAACTCAGGTGTTTTATAAATTGGATGTGTTCTCCAGCCAAAACCGCCGGGCTGCTTGCGGAGATCTTTATTATTAATTGGCATAATGGCTGGAATTGAAGAGATCAACAATTCTTTATTCTTCGCCAATTTCACCACTTCATCAAATGATCTCGATTGAATGTATAATTGCTTTGTGATCTTATCTAAACGTTCTGTTGTTGATTTTAATAACGCCGCATTATCAAAATTATCAAACACCGAGTATCTGTCACTTCCGCCAAAACCTGCCTGACGAATGGTATTTGGAATAGGCTCAGCTTCAAAGATCACACGGTAAATGTTATCATCCCTATCCTGCATATCTTTTAGAACCAATTCGGTTTGGTCCATTTTTTTATGCAATAAATTGTACTGTAACTGAAGCGCTTCAATTTCACGTTTCAGCATTTTTTCTTTTGGTGAATCAATAAACTTGTAAGCCAGCAAAACCGTACCTGTAGCAAATACAAGTCCTATCGCTAAATACGAGGTAAAACGCCAAAACCTGTCTCTAAAGGTTACTTTAACCTTCTCATAGGTAAGCGATTTTGTATTAAATCTATATTTAACTTTCGACATCTTGTTGAAAAACAGCCAATTTAGCTCTGGCAAAGATAAAAAATTAGGTTAACTTTACAAGCCTAAAAAATGCCAAATTTATATATAATTGCGGGTCCGAATGGAGCAGGAAAAACTACAGCCTCTTACAATATTTTTCCGAAATTATACCATTGTGAAACCTTTGTAAATGCAGATGAAATTGCTAAAGGTCTATCTCCTTTTAATCCTGAAAAAGCGTCTTTTGAAGCAGGAAAATTGATGCTTCAACAAGTAAAAAAAAATCTTGCAAATAAAATAGATTTTGCACTTGAAACTACTCTCTCAACTAAATATTATTTTCAATTAGTTAAAGAAGCCAAAGTTAAGGGTTATACAATTATACTCGTATTTCTTTGGCTGGAATCTGTAAAAATGGCTAAGGAAAGGGTAAAAATACGGGTCGAAAAAGGAGGGCACAATATTCCTTTAGAAATAATTACAAGAAGATATGAACGCGGGTTAAAAAATTTTAAGACCTTTGCAGAAGAAGTTGACAGATGGGTTCTAATTAATAATGGAAATAGAGTTCCTTCCGTGATTGCGGAAAAAATTGCGACAAATAAATTGAAAATTAACGACAAAATACTTTTTAGCAAAATAATTAATTATGAAAGCAGCAAAAAATATTAGTTCAGCTCAAATACTTAAAAGTTTAAAAAAAGCAATCCATGATATGCTGCTGAAAACCGCAATGGAAGATGGTGAAATTATTGTTTCAGACGAAAAAGGCAATCCTGTAAAAATAAAAGCAAAACAAGCTTTAAAAGATTGGAACAAATAAATTTTATGGAAGCAAATAAAGTACGTCAAACATTTTTAGATTTTTTTAAGAGTAAAGGTCATGAGATCGTGCCATCTGCACCAATGGTAGTGAAAGGTGATCCTACTCTTATGTTTAACAATAGCGGCATGGCGCCGTTCAAAGATCTTTTTTTAGGAAATGCTCCCATTAAATATCCCAGGATCGCAGATACACAAAAATGTTTACGTGTCAGCGGAAAGCATAACGATTTAGAAGAAGTTGGTGTTGATACTTATCATCACACCATGTTTGAGATGTTAGGTAACTGGAGTTTCGGTGATTATTTTAAGAAAGAGGCAATTGAGTGGGCCTGGGAATTATTGACCAAAGTTTATAAAATTGATCCGTATCGTTTATACGTTACCGTTTTTGAAGGCGATGAAAAAGAAGGTCTAGCTTTTGATCAGGAAGCTTACGACACCTGGGCAAAATTAATTCCGAAAGACAGAATTCTAAAAGGAAATAAAAAAGATAATTTTTGGGAAATGGGCGACACCGGTCCGTGTGGCCCTTGCAGCGAAATACATTGCGACATTCGCAAGAGCGAAGACAGAATGGGAAGTCCGGGACATTTATTAGTAAACGCCGGACATCCGCAAGTAATTGAAATTTGGAATAATGTATTCATGGAATTTGAACGCAAAGCTGATGGCTCGCTTGTAAAACTTCCGAAACAACACGTTGATACCGGAATGGGCTTTGAGCGTTTGTGTGTTGTATTACAAGGAAAACAAAGTAATTATGATACAGATGTGTTCATGCCTATCATCAATAAAATTGAAGAGTTAAGCGGTTTACGTTATAAAACTGAAGACGAAGAAAAACACAAAAAGCAATTGATGATTAATATTGCGATGCGTGTTGTAGCCGATCACATCCGCGCCATTTCTTTTTCTATTTCTGATGGTCAGCTGCCAAGTAATACAGGTGCAGGTTATGTTATCCGCCGGATCTTAAGAAGAGCGATTCGTTACGGTTATCAATCATTGAATTTAAAAGAACCGTTTATTTACAGGCTGGTTCCTACTTTGGCGAATCAAATGGGACAAGCATTTCCTGAATTAGTAA
>DATMPR010000256.1:0-3163 GCA_035567575.1 Bacteroidia bacterium | reverse complement strand
AAAGCTTGTCATGGTTTTATTACAATGAGTAAAGCCGTTTTTAATGATATTTCCCTTTTTACACCAACCGATAAAAAAGTTTATTCGCCTCATCCAATGTATGAAACTTACGGGGAGAAAGTGACGAAAGAAGACGCAAGAAAAAAATTAAACCTTGATCCGAACGATAAAATAATTCTGTTTTTCGGCCTCATTCGCAAATACAAAGGTTTAGATATTTTATTGGAGGCAATGGCTGACGATAAGATTAAGAATGCTAACATAAAATTAGTTGTCGCCGGAGAATTTTATGAAGATAAACAGCCTTATTTGGATATTATTGCAAAGCATGGTTTACAGAATAATATTGTTTTTCACTCTCAATTTATTCCGAATGAAGATGTACGTTATTATTTTTGCGCTTCCGATCTGGTAGCTCAAACATACCGTAATGCGACCAACAGCGGTGTTACAATGGTTGGTTATTACTATGAAAAACCGATGCTGGTGACAGACGTTGGCGGTTTATCTGAATTAGTCCCTCACAAAAAAATTGGTTATACTGTTCCAATTGATACGGCTAAAATTTCAGAGTGTATTTTGGATTATTTTGAAAAGAACCGTGAAAAAGAATTTACTGAAAACCTTAAAGTGGAAAAAACAAAATATCTCTGGCCAACATTTATTAACAGGGTGTTAGAACTATATAACAGGTGTTAACTTCTTTATTTCTCTCTAAGAATCTTCTTTATTAATTCATTATCAGGTAATTACAAGGTATCATTTACGCTTTTGTGAATTACCCTTATTTTTGTTGAAAACCCGCGCCAATTGCGGACTGTAGCCTTTGTATTTTTATCGGATATACTTATTTGAGAATGGCATTACAGGTCAATGTAAAAGATATATTATCCCAACTTTACCATAACCGCGGCGTAGTTGAATTTTTGTTTGCGAATCGCGAAAACATAACGGTTAACGAATTGCTCGCGCGTGAAGATCTCTCAGCTGACCAATATCAAAAATTACGCTCACTTGATCTGTTGTATGAGTACGAAAGTATTGTCAGCTTAAATGATGCTGTTGTTGCAATGTTCGAGGATTTCATGGAGATCGGTGAAGTAACTCCCGGTTTCATTAACGATTATATCAACGAACTTAAACGTCATATCCGCTTTTATCAGGAAGTGCATGAGCACCGTTTTCTCCGCAGCATAAAAAAATATTTAAAACGCATCAATATCGCGCTGTCGCGTGAAATTATTAAGCTTCAGAAAAATGTAGATGATACTTACAAAAACGAAAGTAACTACCGCATCAAAATTCAAAAACTCGAAGATTATAGAGAGAAACGCGATACCATTATCGATTTCATAAAGAAAACTGAAGAAGTAATTGAAGAAACCCGTGGATTATTCAGTTTAACCAACGATACAGAGCTTTACGGAATTGTAAATTCACTTAAATCTAACTTGATCGAAAATCTTGATTTCTTAATTGAAATTCAAACGGATATTACAAATTACATCAACAAAATTCAATTCCAGTTAGATGTTTATCTGAAAGCTCAAAAATTAAAAGAAGTAAAAGATCACGGAGCATTACATTTCCGCACCGACTTCAACGAAATTGTAAAAGGATTAAAACCATTACGCTTCAACGGCGTTAAAGGTCCAAGAACAAAAATTGCAACTGATTTTTTAGTTACGGATGACGGTAATATTTTATGTCAGCGCGTTGCACAGAAATATAAAATTTCGCGTTTGATGGCCCGTGGAATGGCAGGAAAAATGGCCAGCAACTTCAAGGATAAGTTAATTGATAATCAAATAAAAATGGATACCGCCAAATTGGTAGACCGTTTTTTAAATCAAACAAAGCACAACCTTTTTGAGTTTTTAATTGAGTACAAGTTCCCGAAAGCGATTGGTGAAGTGAAATTAGAAGATCGCTTATCCTTGTTCGTTGAAATATCAATGGAATACGAAAAAACATTAGATTTTAGATACCGCTTAAATTATTTTGAATACGAAGACGATAAACAGAAAAAAAGAAGATTAGGTTATACCGTTATTTTGCCTGAAGTAGAACCGAAGAAAAAAGAAAAAAAGAAAGCTGCTTAAATGAGAAAATAGTTATTGGGTTAATAAGTTATTAAGAAACGTGACCCAATAACCTAATAACTAAATAACTTAAAACTTTTTAAAATGACTGCAGAAGATTTTAATTTACCGAAACAAACCCACGATATTTTTGCCATTATGGCCCGCGGACATTTTATCTCAAGTAACGGAACAAGAGATAATATGGGCCGCCTGTATGATATCATTAATGATTCAGAGAACTTCGATCGTTTTCAGGCGTATTTTAATGTGATACGTTATAATATTGAGCGTGGAAATAATTTTTTCTATTTTTCAAAGATCAACGAAGCAAATAGTATCATCGAAAAAAAATTAGAAACGTTTGAGCGTTATATCGATATTATTGATCTGTTTGCAAGCATGGATAACAAGATCACTATTGGTTCCCGTTTCCGCCCAAGCGAAATTTCGGAAGAGTGTAACGCCAACGTGCGCTTGAAACAAAAATTACAAAAGATCCCAATGTATCGTTCGGAAACTTTATTAAACAAAGTTCGCGATATATGTGATCTGATGGCCCGTGATTCGTTTTTAGAATTGGAAGACGAACAAAGCGAAAGTTATAAAGTAATGGACGCATACTCGTATTTACTGGATGTAATTAATTCCATTGCTATTTACGAAGAAACCGGTGGAGAAGATGGTAATACCAGCAGCGGAATTATATTGAATTAGCCCTTCGGCAAGCTCAGGATGACTCAAGGTTGTCCTGAACGGAAGAGCGGAAGAAAATAAAAGAAAGAACTAAAAATAAGAAAATGGAAAATTGCAGAATATTAAACAGGATAGTTGAGATCAATATTACAAACGTAAAGTATGCTGATATTGAACTTTGTGGAAATACCTGTTTTGTGGGAACAAATAATTATGGAAAAACATCACTTCAGCGTGCCATCTTGTTTTTTTATAGCGCTAATAGCCGTGGATTAGGTATCGCCCAATCCCAAAAAACATTTGAAGAACATTATTTCCGTTTCGAGAATTCTTATTTAGTTTATGAAATTACAACTGAAGATTCTGCATTCTGTGTAATGGTTTAC
>DATMPR010000255.1:0-2491 GCA_035567575.1 Bacteroidia bacterium | reverse complement strand
TTGCTTCTTCGCCTTCTGCGGTAAAACGATTTACAATATCAGGCGCTAAATATCCAACCAGACAAAAACCACCAACAATTACAAATGTGCCGATGAGTAGTTTTTTTAATTCAAGTTCCTTCCTGAATATTTTTACTTTTTCATTCAGAGATTTAAATTTTATTAATTCGCTGATTGCTAAAACTGCAAGTAAAGGCAAACAAAATTCCGCGATTACCATGGTCATCGATACGGCTCTGAATTTATTATAACCTGGCACGTGATCTAAAAAGAAAGAAGTGAGTCCCATGAAATTACTTCCCCATGATAACGTGATTCCCAAAATAGTTACAATTACCAATGGCCATTTCAATTTATTTTTGGTAATGAACATTCCAAGTATCACCAAAAACATAACAATAGCTCCAATATAAACCGGGCCGGCAGTTATGTATTGATCGCCAAAATATCCACCCATGCTTCCAACTTGTTGTTTAAAATCGGGAGATACTTTTTTGAGCGCGGCGGGATATGTTTCCGAAAGTGGAACACTTGATGAACCGCCTTTGTAATCGGGAATTAAAAAAGTAAAACTTTCGCTGATACCATGACTGTATTGCGTTACATAATCTTTATCCAAGCCACTCGTAACAACATCTGCATTGCTTTTTCCTTCGGGAGTAATGGTTAACTCTGTTCTGCCGCGGGTAGAATATTTTCCATACTCTTCAGTACACATTAAATTTCCCGCATTCGGTAAAACTGAAATTATTGCTGCAACAACAAAAAAAGCAAATGCTTTGAAAAAAGTTGGTAATGTTTTTTCTTTAAATGCATAATAACCATAACCAAGAATTACTGCTCCCACGATCATAAATCCATAATAAGAAATTTGAACATGATTCGCGTTTAACTCTAACGCCATAAATAAAACAGTTAAACTAAATCCTAACCACAATCGTCCTCTGAATAATAAAATTATCCCGCCAATTAAAGGCGGCAAATAACCAAGCGCATTTATTTTTGAATTATGTCCTGCCCCAAGCGCGACTATAAAATAAGTCGACAAACCATAAGCAATGCTTCCCGCTAAAGCTAGCCATGGTTCGATCTCCAAACACAGCAGCAAAATAAAAAAACCAACAAAGCATAAAAAAATATAACCCGAAGGATGCGGTAAAAACAATTTAAAAGCCTTGTCAATTGTACCTAACCAATTGCCGGGATATAATGTTGAAATCTGATAAGCCGGCATACCGCCAAACATGGAGTTAGTCCATAACGGTTCTGAATTATTCGCTTTTCTGAAATCACCAATTTCTTTACTCATGCCTTTTGCTTGCATGATATCATGCTGCGAAATTTCTTTATCAGAGAATAAAGGTTTAAAATAAAGAGCGGTAATAATAAAAAATGCTACGATCGCAGCAGCGTGAGGAAAATACTTTTTATAGGAGGATTGCATAATAAATGATAATGAACAAATATATTAATTAAATTAATAGCTCGTCACCCTGAGCTTAGTCGAAGGGCAAAATAAAAAGGTAGAATCTGTCGAATCCCGCCCCTTTTATTCTAAATTTTATTAAAAGTTTATAGCTATTTAGCTCCGAAAACCTTTTTGAGGAGGTCCGTTACCCTGGCTGCGGGGTCTTTTCGTATCTTAGCCTCTTCGTCGGCAATTAAAACAAACAAACCATTCGCTGCCTTTTTAGTTACATAATCATCCAGATTCGGGTTTTGTTTTTTTACACCCGGTAATTTATTGTATTTCGTAACTAATGGGTTCCAATAGCTGGTCACTTTTACTTTAGCAATTGCTTCTTTCACAATAGGAATAAATTGCGAATACAACCCTGCATAGGAATTTTTGCGCAGGTAATTTGTTGCTGCGGTATCGGCCCCTTTTAAAATAGCGAAACCATCGCTCACACTCATCTTTGTAATTGCATCTAAAAAAACGCTTCCTGCTTTTTTAGCGGCTTCTTCTGCGGCGCGGTTTAAGCTTGTTTCAAATTCTTCAATTTTTTTTTCGAAACCTAATTTCATTAATTTATCTTTCATGTCCTTTGCTTCTTCAGGCCATGGAATAAACAAACGCGGGTTTTTATAATACCCATCCAATTGACTGGCTACACTTGTTGAACTGTTGGTTCCAACGCTAAGCGCTTCGCGTAAACCTTTAATTACATCTTCGTTACTTAGGGCAGGTGCAGTTGTTCCGCCAACAGCGCTGTGAACTTCTTCCTTCGCTTTGTTTTCAACTTCTTTTTCTTCCTTCTTTACTTCATCTTTAGTTTGCTTCCAAATATCCTTTACGGTTTGAGAGTTAATTGTTGCTGTTATTAACAGGCTTGTTATAATTAATATCTTCTTCATTTTAATTTTAATTTTTATTTTACATTTACGTTCATACAAATATAAGGCCAAAAAATTTATGCGCGCTGAAATATTAACCATTGGGGATGAAATATTAATTGGACAAATAACCAATACCAATTCAGTATGGATC
>DATMPR010000254.1:0-3823 GCA_035567575.1 Bacteroidia bacterium | reverse complement strand
ATTTCTGTTCCGAATAAAACCTTACCCGGCCACTGACCTTTGTTTTCTTTGAAGATAATATTCGGATTAGCCGCATTTAAGAAAGTGCAAGCCAATAATATAACTACGAAGGGGTATAGTTTTTTCATCCTATGTAAATATAACGAAAATGGGTGCGTTTCGAGGTGACTTTTGTCCTATTTTATCATGATTTTTATAACTGGTCATATTTGCTAAATATCTGGCACTTCGGTAAGCTCAGTGACCAAGATATTCCTTCAAAGAATCGGTGGTTGAGCTTGTCGAAACCACTTTACGATACACTTTTATCATTTATTTTATATTTCTTACCTTCGCCTTATGTTTAATAATACCGAATTACAGGAAATAGAACTGGCCGATGTTAAGCTAAAGACCGAGCCGAATAAAAATCTGGTTTTATATAATGATGATGTGAATACATTTGAGTTTGTAACTGAAAGTCTCATTAAAGTTTGCCGTCATGATTCTTTACAAGCGGAACAATGTACTTACCTTGTGCATTTTGCCGGACGCTGCGCTGTAAAAACAGCTCACTACAAAAAATTAAAACCAATGTGCGAAGCCCTTTTAGAAAGAGGCCTTACTGCGAAAATTGAATAATGAAGTATAAATTTGAAAAGACGGCTAAATTAACTTCATTATTTATCCATGATATGGAAATAAATTTCATTATGATTAAACTTGTAAGATCTTTCTTTTCCATTCTTGTTTTAAGTTCTGTTTTTTTTAGTTCTTGTCAAAAGAACGCCATAACCGGCCGCCGTTCCGTTGATCTTATTCCCGAAAGTGAAATGATCAGTATGAGCTTAACGGAATACGATTCATTTTTAAAAGAACATAGACCATTGCCTGCCGGAGATGTGCGGACAGATCTGGTTCGTAAGGTTGGTACACGCATTCAAAAAGCAGTTGAAAAATATTATACTGATAAAGGTTTAAGCAAACAACTTGAAGGTTTTAAATGGGAATTTAATGTTGTTGATGAAGCTGTAGTAAATGCATGGTGCATGCCGGGCGGAAAAGTTGTCGTTTACACCGGTTTATTACCCGTAACAGAAGATGAACCAAGTTTAGCTGTGGTAATGGGGCACGAAATATCACACGCGATCGCGCGTCACGGTAACGAACGTATGTCGCAAGGTTTATTAGTTCAATTTGGAGGCGCAGTACTTTCAACTGCTATGCAAACAAAACCAGCCGTAACGCAACAATTATTTCAGCAAGCTTACGGATTAAGTACAAATTTAGGAGTTCTTAAATATAGTCGCCAACACGAAAGCGAAGCAGATCACATGGGAATTATTTTTGCTGCAATGGCAGGTTATGATCCGAGAGTTGCAATTACTTTTTGGGAACGCATGACCAAAGCAAGTAACGGACAGAAACCACCGGAAATATTAAGCACACACCCAAGTGATGAAACTCGTATCAATGATCTTAAAGGTTTTATGAAGGATGCTCTGCCTTATTATAACGCAACACAAAAATCTAATTAAACTTTCTTCTCCTAACTCACGACTAAGTCATAGGATCTTCAAACTTCCAAAAACTTCGCTATTCAAATGTTCGCTTGTTCTATTGTTCAAAAAAGCAGTCCCCTCAAAAGTAAAAACTACTGAACTAAAAGGGGCAGAATCTCTCCGCCCCTTTTCTGGTTCCCCAATTAGTAAATCAAACAATTAGTTCGTTTACTTTTTTTGGTTTCCTGCAAGCAGTTAAGAATATAACTAAACAATGAAAAAAGTATATCTATCCCTCACCACCCGCAGGAAATATTTTTTATTTCAGCACAGTTACGTGTCCTGTTAAGTCATGATTTTTATGAAACACATCTAACACTTGCACTTTCCATGTGTAAACATCATCTTTAATTGGTTCGCTGCTGCCTCTTACATAGCCATCCCAATATGAATAAATATCATTCGAGTGAAAAACTATGTGCCCCCAGCGGTCGTAAACTTCCATTTCAAATTTTTCAATACCAACACCTTTAGCACCAAATTCATCATTCACTCCATCAGAGTTCGGTGTAAATGTATTTGGAATGTAAATAACGAACCCTGGTTTAATGTCAATTATTTTTGGAAGTGTATCCGTACATCCATAACTATTTGTTGCAAACTGCACGACTAATAATTTTCCGGGACCACTGCTATTTAAATTATAAGTGAAGTTTGGAGTGTTGAATGTTGGACCGGGATTGAGCATATAGTTAACTGAACTTGCTCCCGTTGCAGAATTTGTAACTTCGATCACCGGTTCAAATTCATCTATCTCATCAGGCGATGTATTAAAACCTGCAATTGGTCTGGGATAAGCTTTTATTAAACCCGGAGCAGTGAATTTACTCATGCAACCGCTGTCTGATACACAAACTAGAGTAACATTAAAAGTTCCGCTGTTATAACAATGTGTCGGGTTTTTTAAATATAACGGTCCGGAGCCATCCCCAAAATCCCATTGGTAAGTTGAAATACTACCGGTAGGTATGGTAGATAAATTATTAAAGGGTACACATAAATTCGGACAACCAATATTATTTGAAGCTGTAAATTTTGCAACGGGTTTTGGATTTACATAAACCGGTTTTGATATTACGTTTACGCATCCATATTCTGTTTGAACTTCTAAATGAGTTAAGTAAATACCATTTGAAGTATATGTTAATGTTGGATTTATGGAAATATTATCAGTAATATTATCTCCGTTAAAATCCCACATATAACTTGTAATGTTGCCATCGGCGGATGTAGAATAGTTTTGGAAATTTGTTGCATCTCCCAAACAAACTGAGTTAGCTTTAAAATTAGCTACAGGATTACCATGAACCACTACTACATTTATTTTTTGTGAATAACAATTATTATTACTTATTCCCTGCAGCTTACAATTTTTATATCCAAAAGTTGGATAAATATATGTTGGATTAGCTGTAGAATCATCCCAGGTATTGTTATCATCAAAATCCCAGCGATATTTAGAAATTGTTCCCGCAGCAATTGTACTCGAGTTTGTAAATTGTGTTGCCTGATTTAAACAAGTTGTTGTTGCAGCAAAATTTACATTTGGATTTGCATAAATGGAAACAACTGAAGTATAAGTGTTTTTGCAATTGTTATTACTGGTTGCAACTAAGGTCACTGTATAATTACCAATACCAAAATAATTTAACTGTGGATTTGTTGTGGTTGTAGTATTATTAGAACCAAAATTCCAGAAGTAAGAAGTAATTTGACCTGAACTTATAGTAGATAGATTGGTAAAAGTTGTCATAGCGCCCAAACAATTATTAGAAGCAATAAAACTTGCATTTGGCTTCGGATCAACAGTCACAGTTGTGGAATAAGTTTTTACACAATTGAAATTGCTAATTCCTGTTAAACTTACTGAGTAAGTTCCAGCACTCGGATAAACATAAGTTGGATTAAAGCTTGTACTATCAGTATTTCCATCTCCGTTTAAATCCCACAGCCATGCACTTATATTTCCTGTTGTAATTGTGCTTTGATTATTGAAAGTGCTTGTAGTTCCCAAACAAACATTTGCTGAGCTGAATAAAATTGTTGGATCTGGATGCACCGATACGAGTGTTGTTCCGCTGCTTACACAATTGTTATTTGAAGTTCCCGTTAAAGTAACAACATAATTTCCCGGGCTTGTATAAATAACTATGGGATTTGTTTGCGTTGAACTTGTACTGTTTCCAAAATTCCAAACATAATTTGTAATTGTATTTCCAGTTGTGATAGTTGAATTATTTGTAAAAGTTGTAACCGCGTTATAGCAAACATTATTTCCTGCA
>DATMPR010000253.1:0-4662 GCA_035567575.1 Bacteroidia bacterium | reverse complement strand
AATCACAAACGCATCGTTGTAATGTGTCTTTTCTAATCCTAATTTATTTCTGTCAACAAAAGTTTTGTAACCAAAAGTAATTTTTACATTCGGAATATCCTGCTCAAATTTATGTTGTATTATTGACATAAATGTTTCAGCTTTCAATCTTTTCGGTGCAGATAATTTTAATCCTTTTTTGTGTAATTTATCATGGCATTTTTTGTGAAGCAACGCCAAGTTTGATGCTCTGTTAGAACCACCTTCGCCACGCTCATCACAATGGTGAATATGTGCTTTTTGTCCTTTCTCAATTTTTTTATTACAACATTGACACACTCCATTTTCTCGTGCAAATAAATAACTGCGGACGTTTTGAAAACCATATAAATCACCTTGCTGATATTGGATGCCGTTAATTTCAGCATCTAATATTTTTTGAATATCAAAATTTGCAACTTCAATTTCTACCTCTGTTATTGGTAAAACACCTTGATAAATTTTTAATAATTTCAAATGTGCATCATACTTTCTTTGGATTGATGGTGGTAGCCATCCTTGTTTTTTGTTTCCTCTGTTGTTAAATCTTGGCTCACGATACCATAACTTACTTCTCTTTTGATTACGATACATTTTTCTTTCAGTCAACCTTTCTGATGTTTTGTTGTCAAGAACTAACGTTCCAGAGGCTAATTCTTTTTTCTCACTTACAGCAGAAAAACCAACATAATTAAATCCTGCATCCATTCCAAATTTTACTTTTTGAACTTGATTTTCACAAGTAAAATTAAGTTGAATTGTGTACGGATAAGATTTAAAAACTTTTGCTTTACCGCTATCAACTAATTTTCTTGCTTTTGCAGCAGAGCAAGACATTAATTTTTTCCCTTCAATAGAAATTACGTACACTCTGACTTTACGTCCGTCTGTACGCTGACGTAGATTCACTTCGGGAGCGTTAAGAGAGGTTTTTAAACTTGCAACACTAAGAGTTTCCTCTTTGTTTAATTGCAAATCACAGTTGCCACGAGCTTGTGAAGCACTCGTAGATGTGTATGTTTTTCTCTTTCCTAACTTCTGCATTTTTCTTTTTTTCAAAATTAAAATTTACCCCCCTAATCAACCAGTTACCCTTGCTCCTCACGGTTCAAGCCCACAACTTTTAAGTTGGGGGTGATTGACTTTATTACTTAAATTAATATGGTGTTTTAGAAATGTTCATCACTAATGTATAAAAGTTAGAAGAAGAATTAACTATGTTACCATCAACATTTTTATAAGTAGGTACGTTTATTTTTACCCATGTATTAGCTGTTGATTTTCCTTGTATAGCTATTCTTACAAATCTTCCAATTGGAATGTCAAGTGCATCTGCTCTACTGATAGTTCCTTCTACATATTTACCAGAATTTTCTGGGTAACTATATAAAGCCAGACTAGCAACTGATTTATTTAAATAAATTCCGTCTCCTGCTTTAAATTCACTTGCTGGTAATTTAATAACTGGTGAAGTGGTGGCTTTTGTATATTCAGCACCATATTGTAAAAATGCTTTTCTTATAAAATCATTATCATAAGCTCCAGTTGGGTCGAGCTGATTTGCCTTAGCGTATTTAGGATATTTAGCATTTACCCAAGCTCTGAATTTATTCCCTTCAGTTGTATTTTTAAAAGGAGTTGCTGGATAAGAAGCTCCTGCTGGTGGCGTTGTATGATTAGTTATATTGTCAGGAGGATTTGCACCATTATCAGGTGTTTTTGTATTGTTGCTGTTGTCATTATTAGTATTGGTATTGCTACTCTTATTTTTTAAGTAATAATTCAATCCTAACCCACCTCCAATTAGAAGTATGGATGAAATTCCAACCCATAATAATATTCTGTTATTTTCCATTTATTTTATTTTTTAGTTGATTTAGCTGAATCGCATTTAATAGTTAGAATCCTGTTTTACGGGTGCTACAATTACTGAATCCTTACATGGAGTGCTACATTGTTTATCGCATCCAAAGAATTTTTCATAAGCGAAATAAGTACATATTCCTACAAATACTAAGATTAAAAAATTTATAAATTTCTTTTTCATGACTTTAAGTTTTTAAGTTTATTTATTTTTATTTATGTTTTTAAATTGTTGCTTTTCTTGGATATGTAAATCCGTCAAAACCAGAATTTAATATAAATGGTTCTTGTCCATATCCTAAATCTGTTGCCATGCCTTGACCCCAGTCAACAGGTTGATATATACCCTGAGCTGGAATATTTTGAGTATAATTAATTGTCGTATCTGTAGTTGTTGTTGATTTATTGTTTTTCATATAGTTATATAGCCAATATGCGCCAATACCTACAACTGCTATTCCTAATAATTCCTTCATGTTGTTATAATTTTAAACTTGGTTTTTGAACATTTGTACCTGTTACTTGCGTATTCTTATTTACTGACTCTACTGTTTCTTCCTGAATTTTTTTGTTGGCTTCCAAAGCTGTTAGTTTTCCGTTAGCATAAACTAATTTCATTGAAATATTTCCTGTTTCAGTATTTAAAGGAACATCCAGATTAAAATCTTTGCTATAATTCAAAACCAAATCAGGGTCTATAGCATTTTTTACATATAAAGTAATTTCCTTTTTACTTCTTTCAATTCTTTTAATGTCAAAAGCTGGTTGTATCTCATCCATTATTGGTTTCAACTTATACAAAATGCTTTTTAATTTGCTTACATCGACTGATTCCTGTCCGTCTTTATATGCTTTCAATAATAATTTTTGTTCGTCATCAGGTAAATTAAATATTACTTTTCTTAATTTTTCTTCCTCTTCTGGCAATAATTTTTCACCTGTAGACTTATAATTTTTATCTAAAAAAGCATATATCAAATCGTTAAAGTCCTTTTCTGGCTTATACCAAAAAAAATAGTAGGTAGTGCCTATTATAACACTACCAATACCTATTCCTATTAACAATTTTTTCTTGTCCACTTTTTAAGCATTAATTTTTGTTACTGCTTCTTTTATTGCATAGATTCCCACTAAAGCTGTAAGTGCACCCATTGCTAATATACCGTATTTTGCATTTTTCACGCCATTAAATACTGTCATTGCACCGCCAATTACTACTGCTCCTGCTGAAAGGATTACTACACCGTCTAAAACTTTTCCTGCTGTTGTTGCCATGTTTTTTAGTTTTTAATTGTGAGTATTGAGTTATTTTAATTTACTTTTTAAGTGATGCTTTCATTGTTTTTAAGGCTTTTTCACCTTCTTCAATCATTTTTTTAGTCACTTTCATGCCAAACCATTTTTTATCGGTTTTATAGCATTTTTTCATTTTTTCGAGATTAGATTCGTATGATTTTACGATTTTTTTGTCTGCTGCTGTTGCCATGTTTTTTGTTTTTAAGTTAAGTTTATAATTTATTTTAAGTTTATTTTTTTAATTTACGATTTAGCTTTTCTAACACCCCACCAGATTAATAATCCAGATGCTACAACCACCAAAGTTGGAATAGCATATTTTAAAACTTTAGATGTAGTATCAACTGTAGATGCTACATTTTCAACAATATCAACTCCTACACCTAATGGTTTTGCTATAACACCTAATCCTTTATAAACGACATCTTGTAATTTATATTTATCTAAAAATGCTCTAAAATCCGAATCGAATGTTCTGCAATCTAAAGGAACAGAATCATATACTAATCCGCTTCCTGCTTTTATGTCACCTGCTCCACCTGCACTTTTGCTTAATCCTAAATTCCACCAATAAGTCCATATTTGGATTGCTTTAGCTTCACCGTATTTTGATGCAAGAGCTTTGAAAAAAGTAACCCAATCAGCACAAGTCCATAGAGGCTTACCGCTTACTGTATCTGTATATATTGCATAATTATCTAATCCAATATTGTAAATATGGGAATAATTATATACGGGTATTGATTTGTAATCAATCATTCTCTTACATTTTTAAGGTATGCGTGTCTAATAAAGTATCTAGTAAATTTTTCCAAACACTATTACTATTAATTGTTTGCCCACTGTCTAATACTATGCTTTTTCCTCCATCAGAATAACTTCCTTTTGTTACTACTTTTTTATTGGCATCAAAAATAATTAAACGGTTATTTGTATAAAATTGTGCGAAATTTTTATTATTGCTAAAAGGAATAACAAGAATATTATCTTTACTTGGTTTAATTGCAGTGCCAAGATTAGCGATTAAATCTCCAAAGCTAGATTGACTGCTATTAGTACTGTTGTTATTACCTTTATTATACACAAAAAAATAATAACCTAAGCCAGCTAAACCTAATGTTACTCCAAGTACTATTGCTATTTCTCCTTTTGTATTTGACATTTTTTATTAATCAATTATTTTGTTAAATTATAAAAAGGTTGTAAATAAACTTTCTTATACTTACGACCTCCAATATTTACAACATCATCATTCCAAAAATGTAATTTTCTGCCAAGTTTTTCTTCAACCTTAGAAATTGATAATCTCATAGCAGGAGCGAACACGTCTTTATCTTTAATCTCTGCTATTGAAGTTGGTATTTCAGATTTAGATATACCAATAGGGTCTCCGTTTTGGTCTCTAAACAACATCGTATTACCTTCACTATTATCTAAAGTAACTGTAGTATTTGGTTCGTGGAGATATTTATATTCAACACCAGT
>DATMPR010000252.1:0-3436 GCA_035567575.1 Bacteroidia bacterium | reverse complement strand
ACACCAAAGTTTGAAGCGAACCGTTACCTCGCAAAAGTTTTCCAAGCCGTACGAATGGAAGTGAATCAGGAACTGGAAGCATTAAAAGAATGTTTAACACAATGTGTTGAAGTTCTAAAACCGGGAGGAAGATTAGTCATTATATCGTACCACAGTTTAGAAGACAGATTAGTGAAGAACCTCATGAAGACGGGAAACATTGAAGGCAGAGAAGAGAAAGATATCATCTTCGGAACAAGTACAAAGGTATTTAAGTTGTTAAACTCAAAACCAATTGTTCCATCAGATGAAGAAATAAAAAATAACAGTAGGGCACGCAGCGCAAAATTGCGGGTGGCCGAAAAAATATAAAATTTAAAACAAGTAAAAACAAAAAGTGTCTAACAAATTTCGGGAAGTTCCAACAGCGGAACCTGTACATGAAAATCTTGAAAGCGTTGAATCAGAAAATTCAACAACGGACACCCCTCCCCCTAAAAAACGCAAAAAAGGAGTACTTGCAAAAGCACTTTCCTCAGTATTTAGCGGTACATTTTTAACAAATGAAAGCACACTTAAACATGTGCCTTTCCTATTATTCCTCTCATGCATAGCTATTTTATATATCGCTAACGGTTACCAGGCCGATGATAAGATCCGTGAGGTAAACAGGATCACCAACGAACTTAAAGAGTTGAGATCGGAATACATCTCAACCAAATCCGATCTAATGTTTGTAAGCAAACAGAGCGAAGTGGCAAAAGCTGCTGAACCTTTAGGTATAAAGGAACCTGTTGTTCCTCCAATGAAGATCGAAACCGATTCAGTAAAAACAAATTTAAAATAGTGGAAAAAAATAAGAAAGACATATTAAGTCGCGCGTATTTGGTGTACATATTCATGTGCATTTTTGCCGGCGCCATCCTTTATAAAATTTGTGTTATACAATTTGTTGAGGGGGCAGCCTGGAAAGCTAAAGCCGAAGCATTCACGATAAAGGTAGAAGAAACAGAAGCTGTTCGCGGAAATATTTTTGATGTGAACGGAAATCTTTTAGCAACATCATTACCGTACTATGAAGTTGCAGTTGACATTAACGCTCCCGGGATCGATAAAAAAATGTTCAAAGAGAACAGAGATTCCTTAGCTTTTAAACTAAGTGAGTTATTTGGTGATAAAACCAAAAAGGAATATTTAAAAGTTTTAAATGATTCGCGTGAAAGCGGCGACCGCTACGTTATCATCCACCGAAATGTTTCTTATAAAGATCTGCAAACTCTAAAAACATTTCCGATTTTTAAACGTGGTCGCCGCGGCGGTTTAGTTACACTTCAAACTAATAAGCGTGAACGTCCATTTCAAATGTTAGCGGCGCGTACCATTGGATTATCGCGTGCAGATAATGGAATTAAACCTGTTGGTTTAGAAGGGGCCTTTGATACTATTTTAAAAGGAGAAAGCGGCAGACGTTTGAAACAAAAAATTGCAGGTGATGTTTGGCGACCGATCAATGATGATAGTGAGGTTGAATCGAAGGACGGAAGCGATCTGTTTACAACCATTGATATTAATATACAAGACGTAGCTGAACACGCTTTACTAAAAACATTGGTAAAGAATAATGCATCCTATGGTTGTGTTGTTTTAATGGAAGTAAAAACGGGAGAAGTGAAAGCTATTGCCAATTTAACACGCGGTGATAAAGATTCAACTGCGTATTACGAAAATTTAAATTACGCAATTGGTTATGCTACTGAGCCAGGCTCAACATTTAAGTTGGCCTCTTTGTTAGCTGTAATAGATGAGTATAATGTTTCGTTAGAGGAAAAAGTATTTGTAGGAAATGGTGAAGCAATATACTTCGATAGAAAAATGCATGACGCACATCCTCCTAAATCCCCGACTATAACCGTTCAGGAAATATTTGAAACATCTTCAAACGTTGGAGTAAGTAAAGTAATAACAAAATATTATTCTAAAAATCCACAGCAATATGTGGACAAACTAAAGACATTTCATCTGCATGAAAAATTAGGATTACCTATTCCGGGTGAAGGCATACCTCATATTAAAGAACCAAAAGATAAAGACTGGTATAAAACTACATTGCCATGGATGAGTTATGGTTATGAAACGTTGATCACACCATTGCAAACTTTGAGTTTATACAATGCAGTTGCAAATAACGGCAGAATGGTGAAACCAATATTTGTAAGAGAAGTTAAACGCAATGGAGTAGTAGTTAAAAAATTCGGGACTGAAGTTATTTCTGAGCAGATAGTAAAAAAAGAAACCATTGCAAAAGCAAAAAAAATGTTAGAGGGAATGGTTCAGAACAGCGCTGCAGTTGCACTAAAGAATTTAGGGTTTAAAGTGGGTGGAAAAACAGGAACAGCACAAATTGCTAAAAAAGGCGGCGGATACGGAAATGAAAGTAACCGTTTATACCAGGCATCGTTTGTTGGTTATTTTCCGGCTGAAAATCCTTTGTACACGTGCATTGTAATTATTAACTCACCAAGTAATGGGGTGTACTACGCAGCCTCTGTTGCTGCTCCGGTGTTCAGAGAGATCGCTCAAAAAGTTTACTCAGGCAGTTTAGATTTTATTGAACCTATAAACCAAAACCCGATTTTATTAACTAAGTCGCCTGAAACAATTAAAACGAAAGGCAAAGAGTTGGAAAAGGTGTGTAAGTCATTTGCTATACCAAGTAAAAATAGTTCTGATGAAAATAAATATGTTAGTAAGAATAGTGCGGACAGTACAAAAGTATCTCTCGTAGAAAACAATGTCGAGAGCTTATTAAAAAAAGGTGTTGTTCCCAACTTGCAAGGGTTATCGGCAAAAGATGCATTGTATTTATTAGAGAACAATGGTTTTAGCGTAAGATTAGTTGGAGTTGGAACCGTAAAAAAACAATCTATTGAAGCAGGAAAAAAATTTAATAAAGGGGATAAAATAAGTTTAATACTAAGTTGAAACTGTTAAGCGAAATATTATATAAAACAAGGATAGAAGAAGTAATTGGTTCTACACATACTGCTATTTCTTCAATTACGTTTGATTCGCGCAAAGTAAAAAAAGATACTTTGTTTGTTGCTACGCGCGGTACTGCAACCGACGGACATAAATTTATTGAAATGGCAATAGAAGCGGGTGCTGCTGCAATAGTTTGTGAAGAAGTTCCAGAGGTGATGCGTGAAAATATAACTTATGTAAAAGTTGCAAATTCAACTCATGCATTAGGTTTCATGGCTTGTAATTATTACGATAATCCATCAGGTAAATTAAAATTGGTTGGCGTTACAGGTACTAATGGCAAAACTACTACAGTAACATTGCTATTTAATTTATTCCGTGCTCTTGGAAATAATGTTGGTTTATTATCTACAGTTCAAAATAAAATTAACAACACTGTAATTCCTGCTTCCCACACTACACCTGACGCTTTGGC
>DATMPR010000251.1:0-15797 GCA_035567575.1 Bacteroidia bacterium | reverse complement strand
GGCTCAACAACGGTAACCTCACCTGTAATTCCAAAATTCTTTAAATTATCTATCCGGGTTTTAGTTGCTAGGTCGTGCGAAACAATGGCCCCGCCTTCCATAGTGTTAAATGTTTTTGTGGCATGAAAACTTAGAATAGAGAGATCACCAAAATTTAAAACACTCTTGTTATTCTTTTTAACAGCAAATGCGTGAGCTGCATCGTAAATTATTTTCAAGTTGTGTGTTTTTGCAATGCTCTCAATTTTTTCTACCTCACAAGGATTCCCGTAAACATGCACCGGCATGATGGCCGTTGTGTGTGGCGTGATCAATGCTTCAATTTTATCGGCATCCATGTTTCCGTAAATGGGATCGATATCACAAAATACAGGATCAATATTATTCCAGATCAATGAATTTGGCGTTGCAACAAATGTGTAAGGTGAGGTAATTACTTCTCCTTTTATGTTTAGTGCCTGGAGAGCCGTCATTAGTGCCAATGTTCCGTTCGAAAAAACAGATATATATTTTACACCCAAATATTCTGCTAATTGTTTTTCAAATTCCTGATGGAATGGACCATTATTTGTAAGCTCTCCCGTTTCCCAGATCTTTTTAAGTAACTCAACAAAATCCTCCAAAGGCGGCATGCTTGGTTTTGTGACGAATATTTTTTCTTTATTCATATTTTATTTTTCAGGGCAACCTCATTTTTAAATATGGCTCCGCCGTTCTCAGTCACAATAGAGGACACAATCTGAGGGCTTTCATAGTATGTGAAAATATGGTTTTTCAGAGGTAGTTTTTCTCTACAAGTAATTTGTTAATAATAAGGTCTTGTTAATAAAGTGATGGTTTAACGGAAATGCTCAAAAGAAGGTTTCGCTTTGCTTTTGTAGTATAAAATAGATACGTAAAATATAATAAAAAAGCCTCTCATAAACGGGAAGCTTTTGTACATAATGACTAAGTTTCATTGCAATATTGCTTGATCCATGTCTTCGCTTCGTTAAGGTCGTGAAATACTTCAACCGGAAAGATCTTTTTTCTCTTCAACAATAAAACACCCATGATTTTACCCATGCGGGTACAAGGAACAAGCGCAACGGCCCGAAACTCTTTTAAAAAGCTGCGGGCAAGCTCATCTCTCATTTCAATGGAATAATACTTTACATTAGAAGTATCTGCTATCATACATACTTTCTTCCCGGGAAGATGCTGTTTGATGATCTGAATGCTTTCCTTGATATTCTCCATGCTTCGGGGAATACTTTTTGCTATAGAGTAAAGGATGTTCTCATCAAACCAAAACGATGCTAGAGGAGTATCGATGATCTTTTTATCTTCCGGTAGTATAAGGATACATTTGGATTCTATTTTCATAAACGCTTTTTAAACAAATTTACTTATCGTGGAAGCCCCGGCAGATGAAAATCGCTTTAAGCAGAAATCCGATAGCCCAAAAGAAATGTCCGATCACTGAAATAAAAAAGAATTATTTTACTGCATATGGAGGCTAGAAATGAGAAGCTTTGAGTAAAAAATTGAACGGCATAAAACATAATAAAAAAAGGCCTCTCATTTCTGAGAAGCCCTTGTACCCGGGACGGGACTTGAACCCGTACGTCCGTGAAGACACAGGATTTTAAGTCCTGCGTGTCTACCAGTTCCACCACCCAGGCATGGAAAAAAAACAGCCCAAAAAGGGCCATTTTCGAGCGGAAAACGGGTCTCGAACCCGCGACCTTAACCTTGGCAAGGTTACGCTCTACCAACTGAGCTATTTCCGCTTTTCTATGCTTTTTTGACCAAAATAGAGCCAATCTGCACAGGGGGTGCAAATGTATAGGTTTTTTTTAAAAATACTCAAATTTTAGGGCTTTTTTTTACGCCGTCAACCAGATGTTTTATCTCGTTAAGCTTTAAAAGTGCCTCTACAGGGGTAAGTGTATTGATGTCAGTTTTAAGGATATCCTCTTTTATCTGCTCTAAAACAGGGTCGTTTAATTGGAAAAAACTTAATTGCACATCATCGTCAATTGCGCTTTTTATTCCACTCCTGTCACTGCCCGAATTAATACCATCGGGTGTTAATTCTATTTCGTGCTCGTGCTCTAGTTTTTTAAGGATCACATTAGCTCTCGAAATAACTTCTTTAGGCATGCCCGCCATACGCGCAACATGTATTCCAAAACTATGTTCACTGCCGCCTTCAGCTAATTTGCGGAGGAAAATAATTTTATTGTTTAATTCTTTTACCGATACATTAAAGTTTTTAATGCGTGGAAAATAATTTGTCATTTCGTTTAACTCGTGGTAATGCGTTGCAAATAATGTTTTAGCACGATTGATCGGTTGATTATGCATATACTCTGCAATAGCCCAGGCAATGGAAATACCATCATACGTTGATGTTCCTCTACCGATCTCATCTAACAACACCAAACTTCTCTCAGTAATATTATTTAAGATGCTTGCTGTTTCGTTCATCTCAACCATGAAAGTTGATTCGCCCGAAGAAATATTATCTGTTGCACCAACTCTTGTGAAAATTTTATCAGTAATGCCTAAAACTGCTTTTTTTGCAGGAACAAAACTTCCTATTTGAGCTAATAAAACAATTAATGCTGTTTGTCGTAATAAAGCTGATTTACCGCTCATGTTCGGACCAGTGATCATCATGATCTGACATTCATCATTATCTAAATGAACGGAGTTAGAAACATATTCCTTATCAACAGCTAATTGTTTTTCTATTACCGGATGACGGCCTTCTGTAATAATTAAACTATGCGAATCGTTAATGTTTGGCATCACATAATTATTTTCGATCGCTAATGTTGCAAATGAACATAACACATCCAGCTTCGCTACTAAGTTTGCATTTAATTGAATTGGCGTAATGTAATCAGCCACATCGCGGATAATGTTGGCGAACAATTGTTGTTCGATGATCAGGATTTTTTCTTCTGCTCCTAAAATTTTTTCTTCGTAATTTTTTAATTCGGGAGTAATATAACGCTCGGCATTGGTTAAAGTTTGTTTCCGTATCCATTCTTGCGGCACTTTATCTTTATGCACATTGGTTACTTCTAAATAATAACCAAACACATTATTGTAGGATACTTTTAAAGATGGGATTCCTGTTCTTTCACTCTCGCGCTGCTGTATCTGCAATAAATATTCTTTACCAGAATAAGCAATGCTGCGTAATTCATCCAGCTCGGCATTAACACCTTTTTGGATCACATCTCCCTTTAAAATATTTACCGGAGCTTCTTCATTAATTTCGTTATGCAAACGCTCTTTAATGATTGCGCAGGCATTTAACTGATCAGCTATTTTTTTAAGCGGTATAGGCTCAACATTAATTATCAATGCTTTTAATTCTTCGATCACATTTAATGATCTTTTTAATTGAACCAACTCACGCGGATTCACACGCGCAGCTGCCACTTTCGAAATCAAACGCTCTAAATCACCAACTTCTTTCAACAGTAAATTAATTTTATCTTTTAATTCAACACCGTTTACAAAAAAGTTTACAGCCTCTAAACGTTCGTTAATGGTTTCAATTGATTTTAAAGGCAGGGCCAGCCAACGCTTTAGCAAACGCGATCCCATTGGCGTTATTGTTTTATCAATTACATCAATTAAACTTTTTCCGTTATCATTATTTGAATTAAATAATTCTAAATTGCGGATCGTGAATTTATCTAACCAAACATATTGCTCTTCATCTAACCTGCTAACCTTTGCAATATGTTTTAATTTATCATGTTTGGTATCATTTAAATAATGCAATAAAGCACCGCAAGATGTAATTGCTGAATCATAGCCTTCAATACCAAAACCTTTTAGAGAGGTAGTTTCAAAATGTTTTATTAAACTTTCGTAACCATAATCGTAAGTAAAAGCCCAATCTTCCAATCCGAAAATATAAAAACGGTCGCCTATTAGGTCTGTTACTTGTGTCCGTTTATTTTTTTCAAATAAAATTTCGTTAGGTTTAAAATTTTGAATTAACCTGTCCACATAAGTAACACTACCCTGCCCTACCAGGAATTCACCTGTAGAAATATCTAAAAATGCAACTCCTGCTTTATCGCCATCAATAAATAAACTTGCTAAAAAATTATTTTTTTGATGATCTAATACTTTATCATTAAAACTTACACCGGGTGTTACTAATTCAGTTATGCCGCGCTTCACAATAGTTTTTGTGAGTTTAGGATCTTCGAGCTGATCGCAAATAGCAACACGGAAACCTGCCCTTACCAATTTAGGCAAATACGAATCTAATGAATGATGCGGAAAACCTGCTAATTCAATGTGTGTTCCTGAACCGTTTGCACGCTTAGTTAAAACAATACCTAAAACTTTTGAAGCTTTTACTGCATCTTCTCCAAAAGTTTCATAAAAATCACCTACACGAAATAATAAAATAGCATCAGGGTATTTAACCTTAATACTATTGTATTGCTTCATTAAAGGGGTTTCTTTATCTCCTGATTTAGCCATTTTGCAAACAGCTAAGTTACAATAAGAGCCTGCAACTCGTGAATTTAATTTTTAACACAAAGACTGATTTTGTTAGAAACAAAAAACCCCGAGTAAATCCCGGGGTTTTAATGTTATATTATATTAAATTTTATCTGTATAAACTGATAGTACCCGTTTGTTTGATTTCTTTTCCCTTATCATCCGTCCAGGTTGTTTTTCCATCTTTACCTTCTGCAGTAAGAATGTAGAAGTAGGTTCCGGCGGGTACATCTTTATTACTAAAGTTCTTACCATCCCAACTTATGTTTCCTTTATCAGAAGTCACATCATACATTTTAACGCCCCACCTGTCAAATATTTTACAAGTGATGTTGGTTATGTTTGTCGTTAATAATGTGAAGTAATCGTTAACACCGTCACCGTTAGGCGTGAATACGTTTGGTATATCTAACTTAGATTGTAAGTCGACAAAAATTACCGTACTTGCCGTCCCCACACAGACGTTGGTTCCTGTATTCTGAGTTAATATTAACCAGACCGTATAGGAGCCGGCTGCCTGGTAAACACTTGCTCCGTTAGGATAACCTGAGAGCGAGTATGAAGGGGCTGTGCCTGTGTAAGTCATCGAAATTCCATTTCCATAATTCCAGACAGTTGTGACCGTTCCGGCCGTTGTTGAACCTCCAACACTCGTATTATTAAAGTTTACAGTTAATGGTGCAAAACCAAATGCAGGATCAGGTGTTATGCTTGCACTGATATTACCGGCAATTACTGAAACCGAGTTGGAAGCTGAACAGCCGTTTACTGTATTTAAAATAAACACATTATAATTACCTGGCGCATTCACTGAAGAGGTAACACATGGTGTTCCACCCGGACAACTCATTCCGGCTAACGGCGGCGGGTCCCAAGTATAAGAATAGGTATTAGATGTTGAATTTGTTACACCCGCAAAGACAACTGTTGTTGTTTGTCCGCAGGGTAAATAAATTGGCGATAATGCCATGGTTGTCGGCGGCGTAACATTTAAATCGACTGTTGTGACTGCACTTCCAAAACAACCATTGTTTACGTTCTGATAAGTTAATGTGTAAATACCAGGTGTACACATTAAAGCTCCCGCTGTTGTTGCTGTTGCTGTTGGAGGCGGTGATGTAAAGGTGTATGTTACACCTGTAGTAGTTGATGGAGCGGTTGTTGCTGTTAAAGCCACGCATGGATTCGCGCAGGTTATCGCTGTTGGTGTATAAGCTACACCATAAGGCGGAACATAAATATCCTTATAGAAAAACACCTTTGCCTTACCGACACAACCATTGGCAGACATTGCTGAAACAGTATAGGTGACAGGGGTGACACTGGATGGAATATTTACCATACCAATTGAAACTGTATTTGAATTGATAATTAAGTTGGGCGGTTGGGTCCAGCTATAACTTGAAGGGGAATACAAAGGATTGGTGAGTGCCGTTGCAACCAGGCTCGGTGTAAAACAATTTATGGTGTAACTATTGCTTGCAAGGTTGGTTACCGATAATGGGGATGGTCTTAATGTATCTATGGTTATATTAATGGTTGTTGTAACCTTACAGAAGTTTCCATCCATGAACGCTGCTTCATAAGAACCCGGTGTGTTTGGGCCTGTGGTACAAACTGTATAACCACCGTTAAAGCCCGGAGGAGATGTAACAACTGAGGTCGTTAAGTTGGTCCAGGTATATGTGGTTGGTGCCAGTGTTCCGCTGGAGTTAATATTGAGCGGTAAACATGGTTTTGTACAATTGATCACATAACCCCCAAGTACAGATGTAACGGATATTGTTGGAACCGCTGTATTGGATGTTACACTTATGGTTTGCGAACCTTTGCAGCCATTAGTAGTATTTGTAAAAGTGGCTACATAATTGCCCGGTGCATTGGCGCACATTATTACAGGTGTGCCTGAAGCAGGTGTGATCGCGTTACCAAACGGATCATACCAGGTGCCAAATACATTAGGATTGGCTGCTGTAGTAGCTGTAAATGTTTTACAGGCTCCGTTACAGGTTATGGATGCTGTGATTGGATTTACTGTTATAGTGGGCGCAGTTGTGTTTTGAGATACAGAAACAGTTTGTGTTAACGCGCATGAACCTGCAACCAGATCCTGTCCTGTTACTGTGTAAACTCCTGCACTTGTTGTAGTGTACGTAGCTCCATTAGTGTTTCCCGGCATCCAGGTATAAGTCATATTACCAAGCGTAGAAGTATTTACAGTAGTTAAAGTAACAGTAGTATTTACGCAATTAAGCTGACCCGATGCGCTAACTGAAAAAGATGTTGCTGCTGTTATTGATACAGTGAATGTTGTATTTGTTGAACAACCGCTGGCATCAGTTACTATTACGGTATTTGGACCAGCTGTTAATCCTGTAGCAATTGACCCATTACTCGTAGGTGTAACAGTTCCGGGAGTCGGCGACCAAATTACAGTAAAACTTGTTGCAGTTGCTCCGCCGCCAACAGTTGCAGTTGCAACACCGGGAGGGAAAAGGCAAGAAGGCTGATTTATGGTTGTATTAATTGTAATTGGCGCTAATGCCGAAAGCGAAACAGTTGTTGTTACTTGCGCACAGGCAGCATCCTTTACAGTTACAGTATAAATGCCAGGCGCACCGCTTACAGTTTGAGTTGTTGCTCCTGTTGGGGTCCACGAATAAGTATAAGGCCCGGTGCCTCCAATTGGACTAGCTGTTGCTGTGCCTATTGAACAAGATGGAGAAGCAGCAGCAGTTAAACTCATTGTACCCGGAGAAAAAGTACAGGTGTTACATGTTGTTCTATAATATAAACCGCTTACAACAACATTATAACAATCACCCGAATTTTGAGCGCCAAATGTGGCAGTTGTTTGGCCTGATGTTACAGGTGCCGCTGTTGCCTGAAAAGCATTCCACCATGAATTACTTACGGCAGGAAATGTATAATTAGGAGTAGCACTGTTTAAACGAAAAGGAGTGTTGGCAATTCCTTGTAGATCTCCAGCAATTATAAAACCATCAGCATAAGTGGAATTTGCACAAGCAGCAGGCATGCTGATTATATCAGTTATGGTACCCGGAGCAGCAACGTGAGCTCCATCAGCAATTATTAAATGGCCTGTATAAGTTTGGGTGGGATCAGCATAAATAATTACAATTGTTGCTCCATCAAAATCGTTTCCGGCAATTGGCGGGTTTGTAGGCAATCCGCTTATTGCATAATTTCCATTACCTGTGATACAAGGGGTGATATCGGCACGGTAACTATAACTGCCGGAGTAACCCCAGCATTTATCAGGTCCGCTACCAATTATTGTCATAGGAAAGGAGGAAGAAACAAGAGCCGGATTTACAACAGTTGATGTAACTGCAATACCTGTTCCCGAAGCATCGCCATATAAAAAAGCTTTTAAAATTGTTGTGCAGCCTGTTGGTAAACCGGAAATTGTAATACCGGCAGGTTGAGTTACGCCTCCAATTGGACCTCTTTTCCCAAGTTTTACACTTCCATAAACATAATTTAATCCGCAAGAAGTGGCTGTATAACTGGTAACATTAGCTTGATTACCATTCATTGTTTTGGCATTAGATGTCCCTTCTTCATCTTGAGCAACACAATTTAGGCAAGCTCCTTCAACATATTTAGAAGCATTGGATTGCCCAAAAACGTTAGAAATATTTAGAGATAAAAAAGCGAGAAATAAAAATTTCAATGCGATGGGATTTTTTAATGTCATAAGAAAGCGATTTTATATCAATAAATGTAGTTTATTTTTTTTATAATTTAAAGGGATATTATCATTTTTAAATCCACGGCGACTGAAATAAACAATAACCGTGCCATTTAATAAATGATAATTTTGTAATTTCCGACATTGTTTCCCTCAAAAGATAATTTAATGGAGTAAATCCCTTTACTGTAAGTGCTTAAATCTCTCATAACTAAATTATTCCTTTATTATTTTATGGTTTTCGATCCGGTCTTTAAATACCAATTGAACGGTATATATGCCTGAAGAAATATTTCCAATCCATAAATAATAACCATAGGGTTTGTCGTAAACAGTTAAGTTATCTAAGCGTTTGCCCAAACAATCGATCAATTTAATTTCAATCAAATTATCCTTCTCCGAGCTTTCTATATTCAGATATCCATAAACAACAGGTGAGGGAAATACAGTGGTGCCAATTACAGTTTTTCCAACTCCTTTTATTAAAATATTCTTTTGGCTGAAGGCCGAATAACAGATGTCCTTGACCAATAAAAAAACAATATAAGTACTGTCTCGTTCATAAGCCGGGTATTTATGTTTTGTGATCCATCCGGGAGTACCATAAGCAGCTAATGTTTGTCCATCTCCAAAAGCCCAATTCCAATTACAAGTACTTCCTGCTAAGCTATCGTAATCAGACTTAAAATCGTAATCAGACCTAACATTGACGCTATCCGGATCTAAAGAAAATGTGAAACTGGCAGTTAAAAAATTATTAAAAGTGAAAATAGATTCCGAAACTGTGTCTGATAAAGTTCCATTACCGGCTGTTAATGAAACGGTATAAAAGTTAGATGCTGAATAAGAATGAACTGGTGATATAACAGTTGAGGTTGGAGAACTATCGCCAAAAGACCACGTGAACGAATTAGAGCAACAACTAAGGTTTGCGAATTTATCATGACAACCCTTCCAATCAAAATTTGCAATGGGAATGCTATCGATAAAAATGACCCGCTGAACGAAATCACTGTGTGTGTGCGTAGGTGTAATGTAATTTATAACAGCCAATGAAACTGTATAAGTTGTTTTCACAGGAAACTGAAAGGTTATATTAGTCGCAGTTGAAGTATAAATAGGGGCGGACACACCCATCTGCATTATAGTCCATTCAAAAACCTGATTTTGCAAATTAGTAGATGTATTCGAAAAACTTGCGATACTCTTATAACAAAGATTACTGACTTCAAAATCAGCTACAGGAACCGCTCCATATCGCATATTTGCTTTTAGTTTAATGGAAATTAAAATAATAAATCCAACCAGTAAAAATATTTTAATTTTATTTCCCACTAATACGAAAATCCCTTTATTGTTTTATTAATCGGCGTATATAAACTTCTTCTCCAAAATACAATTTCAGAAAATAGAACCCTGTAGGCAAAGTGGATAAATCGAGATCGTAACCTTTTGGTTTATTTAATACCTGTAGGATTGGTAATTCCTGACCCATGTAATTCATGATCTTTATATCGGTAAGCTCCGTTTTCCTGTCAGAGGTAATATGGTATATTTCTGAAACAGGGTTTGGAAAAAAATGAGTACCTATTACAGGCGTGTTGTCAGGAACATATACATTTTGAACAACATACTTTTTAACGCAATATGTTTTTCGCAATAGAAAAACAGTATAAGTTGAATCTTTGTAAGCATAATGATGACGTAATTTCGGGCCGCCGTTAGTACCATTTAAATCAGCAACTTCTCCGTCACCAAATGCCCAATGATACTCATACAATAAACCATAAAGTGAATCATTAGATACAAATAAAACCGAATCACCCTCTATAAAGTATTGAAATCCGCCTTTGAAAGGATTAACGACATATGCGCTAAAGCTTAACTCAATGCTATCAACTTTGGTCCCGTTGGTTACTTTTAATTTGGCAGTATACGTACCTGTAGAGTCGTAAAAGTGTGAAGGATTAGTTTCTGTTGAAGTGGGAGAACCGTCGCCAAAATCCCATACACAAGAAGTATAACACCTTGATAAATTTGTAAACTGACTATTACAGGCCTGATAATCGAAAAAAGCATTTGTTAATGAATCGTAAACAATAACACGGTCTAAGTAAACCGTATGTCCGTTAAAAGACATAAGTTCAACTTTATATCTTCTTGCTGTCTCCGGGAACAAAAATTTCATATTGTAAGTTGTGCACGTGTAAATTAACGAGTCACCGGAATCAACTTGTTCGTAAATACTCCAGGTATCATTTATTTCTCCGGTTGTGTAATTTGTGAAATAAGTAGTGTCCCCGTAACATATATTTGAAACCGACCAGCCAATTACCGGTGGAGGATGCATTGTTTTATTTTCTTGTTGGGCGTTTAGCGGAATAAACCCAATGACAAGAAAACCAATTAAGCAAACATAGATAAGGCGCATTGGAAATATTTGCCGTTTTGTTAACATTTTTATACTATCAAATTTAATAAAAAAATGGCACATTATTTGCAAAAGAGAGGTAGATTCTGTACCTTTAATCAACATAAAAGCCATGAAAAAATTGTTACTATTATTTGTTCTGTTACTTGTTATTACCGGTTTATCCTGTAAAAAGAAGCAAACCGACTCAAATAGCAATGGAAAACTATTTACTTTTAATTCTCTTACTAAAGATAAAGATACTATTTTACAAGGAAATGTTACCAATATACGGGCTAATATTACCGGTACAGGTACCTTCGCATGGTCTTCAAACGCCGGTGATATATTCGGAAGCGGCTCCGTTGTATTATTTGGAGCGAGCACTTGTTGCGTAGGTGGTCATACAATTACATGTATAGTTACAGACAAAAATCATAATTCGGAAACCAAAAGCATTTCGGTTTTCGTGAAACAATAGTTTCGCTTTGAAATACTTTAAACCTATTTTTATTTTCCTTTTGTGTTGTACGTTCAAAACGTACTCGCAATGCTGCGGTGGCTGCAGTCCCATTGGAGGTAATACTAATTTGGGTACTTTGCCAAAATACATGCTGCAAATAAACACCTATTACAAATATGGGTATTCTACGGGTTATATGGAGCATGACTATAAATCGAATTTTGGTTTTGTTAAAAACGCCAATAGCGGTTATACCGGACTTCAGGTAGCGTATGGCTTGACAAAAAGAATAACAATTGATTTAGATGGCGGTTACTATTTGAACAGAACTCAAAATTTTTCTTTTTTTGGTGACAGTTACACCTTGAACGGATATGGCGGATCGGCTATTACCTTATCAGGAAGAGCAAGTGTTTTAAAAGATACGGTAAATGATGTAGAAGTGACCTTGGGTGTAGGACTAAAAATGCCATGGTCCAGGCAACCTCAGATTGTTGATGGGGTTGAACTCACCGAAGATGTGCAGCCATGCAATGGTTCTTACGGATTATCTTTAAGAGCTTTTATTTTTAAAGAGTTTGATAAGTCGGGAGTGCGCTTGTTTTTAATGCATAATACTACGTTAAGTACAATAAACGACAGAAATTATAAAGAGGGAAACAATTATACAACCTCTTTGTATGCAAGTAAAACTTTTTTTAAGAACCTTACATTGATTGGGCAGGTAAGAAACGAAGTAAGGGATTATGCCTTTAGGGATGATAAAGTAGTTTCTTCTTCCGGCGGCTTCCGTTTCGTTTTTGTTCCTCAGATCAATTACAGCTTTAAACAAAAATATAATTTGTCGGTTTTATATGAGTTGCCTTTCTATCAATATTATTATGGTATTCAGTTACACGACCAATATGCTTTTTCGGTAAACTTAAACATCCGCCTTGGACTTAACAAAAAAGTGAACGCGGAATGCGAAAAGCCTAAATAAAACAAATTTAAGTTTTATATGAAGTTTTAATCAAAAAGGAGTTCAATTTCAACTCCTTTTATGATCTGAATTTGAAATTAATTCTTAATATCAATAACAAAACAGTTCGGATTGCCAATAAGAGTGAGCAAACCCATTACGATAATAGAAAATGTTTAAACATAACGGGCTGCTCCTCAACTTTGGTAAGTAATCTCTCTCGAAAAAATCAAAAAGAAAATAATTACTACCAAATGGTATTATTTATATAACCAACAGGCGCAAAATTAATTTTATTTTAATACGCATGTAGTAGAAGCTGTACCTGCTGATGTGAAGCCAAAAGAAGTACATATTTCATTAGCCTTTGACTTAGTGTTGGTGATTGTCACGTTAGTTGTCACGTCGTCAACTCCCGGCACCATAGTAATACAGGAACAATTGTAGGGTTTTCTGCAGGCCGTTAACGTAGCAATCATTACGATTAATGATAGAAATATTTTTTTCATTTTATATTATTTTTTTAGTTTAACAATATTACTTTTCTCTCACTTCAGAATTATTTTCCAAATTGATAGGCCAAACCCAAATTGAGATAAAGGATAGAAACAGGTTGATGGTAGTCAGTCAACATCCTTCCGGTATTAATAATCCGATTGGAATTTTTAATAGTGATGTCAGGATTTGCAAAGTAGTAGTCAGCATTCAACTTAACGCACAGATTCTTAATAATTGAATACCTTATCCCTAAACCTACCTGAGCACCAAAAGCGTTTGCGCTTGAAATACTTTGTGCAAAAGGATGCGGTTTAGATCCATCTATTACATTAACATCAAAATCCGGAGTAGTGACATGAGTTAGACCGCCGAGCATTCTTAAATCAAGAGTGAACTTTTTTACTGGCAAAGAAAAATAAGGCCCCACAAAAAAGTTGCTAAAGACATATTTTGTAGTCACAGTCACAGAAATACTATCTACATTGAAATCTTTTTTATAACCATCAGACATGGTTTGCAGGCCATTCGTATTAAATGAAGCCATTGAAAACATACCCCCGATACCTAAATATTTATTCACATAGACAGCTCCCTCCAAGCCTACATTATATCCCATTGAACTTGCATAACCTGAAGTATTATCAGCATAAACAGACTTAGTGATATTTCCCATCAAACTTGAATACCCTCCTGTAACACCAATAAAACTTTTAGGCTTTAGTGTTTCTGAATTATCTTGTGCGAATGTCGTAAGGCTAATAAAACCAAAGACAATCGCATTTAAAAATATTTTTTTCATCTTTTTGGTTTTAATTAGTTAATATTAACTCTCATAGTTACATCATTATCCGTTGAGCCGGGAGCAAAAGTTCCATTTTTGGCATTCGGTTGATGTCTTAAAACACCTTCTAATCTTCCGTTGCACACAGTTGCGTCGGTTACAACGTTATCCTGTAAACCAATAGGTAATGGTGGATTATTTGTATCGTGGTCAGTAGAAGTAATTGTTACATGATTGACAATTCCACCACTTTGAAAGAAAAAATACAAGTGATAGTTTGCTCTGAGTCCGCCTATTTCGTCCGTTAAATCCAACACAGGGGATTTTGTTTCATCATAAAAATGAACCGTTAGTTTATAGGTTGAGCTCTTTTTTAAATTACAAATAGCTTGACTGGTATCTGGTGGATTTGTTCCTCCTGGATTAAGTTGTTTCCATGTTGCCCAAAGGGTATCAGCTGCGTTTGCAGTATTTTGAAAGCGCCATTTGACAGTTGTTACAAATTCGTTTCCGGGAACAGGCGGAGAAACTGCTTGTTCTTTTTTCTTGCAGGAGCTAAATATTAGCACACTCAGAAATGCACCAATGACGGCCTTATATATTAATGTTTTCATGTTTTTATTTTTTTAAATTGGTTAAATAATTAGAATACTTTATTTGGATTTTTTTCAGTCATGTTAATTGGCGGGCCTCTTGATTTTATAAACTTCAACAAATTGTAAAAGTTTTTAGTTTGGTTTAGAGAGACAAGTATGGATATAGGGGGATTGAAGGTTACATTCAGTATTTCATTTGAAAGAAATAGTTTATGAACTATTGCCATACAGATTAAACACTTTTCTGTTTCAACTTTGTGCAGATGAAAAACTCGTTTAATGTGTTTATTTGATAATAGAGAACAAGAATTAGTTGATTTATGGTAATGAGTACACAAAATAACTTGCCAGCTTATAAAAATTATAAGTGACAGGTAACTAAACGCAATATGTAATTTAGTTTTACGCATCCGTTTTTACAGTTTTAAAAATTGAAAACGGTATTTTTAATCTCAGTGTAAAGTTTCGTCCCAAGTCATTGGCATAATAACGGAAGCGGTTTAAATAATCTCTGTAAACTGTATTTAAAATATTGTTGGCGCTAAAACTTATACTAATAAGCTGTTGTTTTACCGGAATCGAAAAACCAATATCCGCGTTTAATAAAGTGTAACCTTTTGGCGGGGGTATATAATCGCTCTTGGGAGGAACATGGTTTTGTGTGGCAACAACCAACGCGGAAATATTGAAATAAACTTGTTTTAGTTTCCATAAAGAATCCCTGTTAAAAGAAATTCCGTTTTGAAACCGATTTGCCGGAACGTAAATCAAATAATCGTTAATTGTTTTGTTGTAAGCATATATTATGGTTGTTTTAGAAATTAGGTTTATGGATTTAATAAGTTCAATATTAATGTTGGCATCTAAGCCGGTATAATAAACGTCAGCTTGTTTGTACTTAAAGGCAGGGAATGTTCCGTTAATTGTTGTAATCGGTGCAAGCAAAGGATTTAAATAAATATAATTATTGATTAAATTATAATAACCTCCTATTTCTGCTTGAAATTTCTTATAAGAAAAATTAAAATAAGTTTGTGCATTATATGAACGCTCCGATTTTAAGGTAGTATCTCCTATTTCATAAGAAGCGGCGCTTTGATGTATACCCATAGCAAACATTTCAATAGATGCAGGCGGACGCCACCCTGTACTTATTGAAGTATTCCAGGAAAAATTATTATTAAATCTATAAATAGTTCCTAAATTACCACTGAAATTCTGCCAACTGTAATCAGAAGAGTGTTTTGTTAAAGTCGTAAAATCTTCCGTATAAGTCCTCATCCATTTATAATCGTAGCGGGCTCCTCCTTCAATGGTCAATTTTCTTTTATTCCATTTTTCAAGGATAAATATCCCGCCGCTGTAATTTCTGTAATTGGGGATAAGGGCTCTGTAATCTAATCCCTCATATACATTACCCTGTGTGATATAACTCGCGCCAATACTTCCTGAAATATTTTTTATTGGTTTATGCTCCCAAATAAGTTCGGATGTGTGAGTAATAAGTTGGAAATAAGCGTCCGGGATATTTGCATCAACAATTGCTTGGTTATAGGAAATATCTTCTCCATATTCAGAACGCTTGTTCTCTTGTCTTGCAAAAGTGTAAGTTACTTTTCCTGCTTTTTTGAAATTGTAAAAAGCTTTTGCTTTTACGGTTTGATGATTTACTGTTTGGTAACCTCTTTTTATGTCATACGAGAATTGTGATTTTACAACAGGCTGAGGACTATTAAAAAGAAAAAGCAGGTCGTTTAAGTTACCCACGTGAGAACCTGAATAAATACCAATAGTTGTATTAAAATTGCTAAAATATATTTCTGTACCAAACCCTTTTCTGTTATAGACC
>DATMPR010000250.1:0-2167 GCA_035567575.1 Bacteroidia bacterium | reverse complement strand
TTATAATTCTTTGTTGTTGTAGTTGCTAAAGTTTTTTTGTCGGGTTCATCATTATGAAAATACAATGTAAGCGGGCATAATATTTTTAACTGATCCATAATTACTTTTACGGTGTCAACGGGCTTTGGCGGTTCATCAACTTTTGGCGGTTCAATAGCGAAACAATAAATATCGTTACAGCAGCTTTGTTTTTCTTCAAAATAAGAACCAATGCGGTTGGATGAAATGTAAGCTTTATTTTTCTTTGCATTTACGCTGTAATAAATATCGTTATAACTGCTGTTTATAGGATAACCTTCGTTTTCCGGTTCCGAAAATTCTCCACCTTTAAATTCGCTTTTAAAAATATCAAAACCTCCCATGCCTTTATGCCATGTGCTGCTGAAATGTAATATGTTAGTTTCTTTTACAAACCACGGTGTGATTTCATCCTCGGTAGAATTTATTTTTTTCCCCGCATTAACCGGCGTATCAAAATTCAGATCTTTATCAAAAGTACTGTACCAGATATCGAAACCACCCAAACCTCCTTTACGGTTACTGCTAAAAAATAAAACATCTTTACCATTTAATTTACTTACGTTAGGCTGCGTATTGTTTGATTGATAAATATTTATTGGAGGAGGCAAAGGTTTTAAAATGGTCCACTTCCCATCAATGAATTGCGAAAAATAAATCTGGCATTGATAATCAACTGTTGTTAAAGCATTACAGCGTGATACAAATATTTTTGTGAAGTCATCGTTAAAACTGGTATTGGCATTATGAATATTACTTGCGTTAAATAAACTATCAAGCGCTTTTGCTTTTTGCCAGTGTTCGTTTATTTTTTTGGAAGTGTACAGTTTATTGAAAGCAATGTTATTCATATCGCGTTTACCTTTGCCTGTGTAACGAAGTGAAGAGAAAAACAAAACAGTATCAATTTCAAACGGGGCGTATTCACTAACGCGGCTGTTAACATTACTATCTAAATGTTCGATGTTAACATTAAGCGGATTTGCTAAAAGCACCAGCGACAGATCGCAGGCTTCGGCTTCACGTTTTGCTTTAACAACTAATTGCTGCCGGTATTTGTCTTTATTCGCTGCGTTTTTTTTCGCGTATTTTTCAAAATATTTTTTTGCGTCTTTGTATTTTCCCTGTTGTTTTAAAATGGTTCCCATCCATAGCGGAGTTTCCGGATACATTTTGGCATTATCTTCTTTCATTACTTTATCATACCAGTGATATGCAATATCAAAATCATAATTTAAACGCGAGGCTTCGGCGTATTTATATTCGTAAATAAGTTCTGTTGAATCTAAAAGAATTAATTGGTTAAAATATTGTGCTGCCGAAAAATAATCTTTCTCACCAAAACTTTCATTGCCTTTTGTATACAAAGTTTTTTTAACGCTGCTGCTTTGTGATAAAAGTGTTGTTGAAAAAGCAACAGCAAGAAAAAAAAGAAGGAAATATGTAAGTTTTTTTTCTTTCACAAATTACATGAATACCGGACAAACACGTTTTTTAGCAATGAACGGACGGTTGCGTTTAATAATGTGTGTAATAAAGATCTCAAAAGCTCCGCGGCGATTAGTAGCGGCAATAAATTTACTTGTATTCAGATCGTAACTCATTCCTGCCGTTGTAGTTTTAAATGTATAACCCAAGCGTGCGATAAAGGCATCTTTGGTTCTTAAATACAATCCCAGTGAAACACCATTGTTCGTTTCGGTATTCAGCATGTATCTGATATTAGCGCCGGGCACGAACTCGTTGTATTTGCCCTGATGAGAATAAAGTAATTCGGTTTGTAAAATAAATTTGTTGTTATCAGTAACGGGTAACTCAAGCCCTAAATAATTACCAAGTTTCGTATCTAATTTGCTTAATGTATTACCTTGATAAGTAACGGAAGGATTTGTTAAGTGATTAAATGAAAACGCGTATGTCAATCTTGTGAATTGTGAAAAAGAATATTGGAATGCTGTACCAATATTAAAATCGGTAAAGCCTGTTTTAAAACGCGCAAAATTTTCGCCGGTTGGTGAGCCGCTGTTATAATCATAACCATCAAACTGGTTATCGAAAGTCATTTTATTATAATTAAAATTTGAGCCGCTATAACCCGCGCTAAAACCTACACTAATTAATAAAGCAGAATCTTTTTTTAATTTATGAA
>DATMPR010000249.1:0-12377 GCA_035567575.1 Bacteroidia bacterium | reverse complement strand
AAAGCCAACTCCAAACAGTATGGATCTGATGAAATGCGACATGGCAGGCGGCGCTGCTGTTGGCTGTACAATGTATGCAATTGCAAAAGCAAAATTAAAAGTCCACGTAATTGGATTAGTTCCTGCAACAGATAACCGTCCGGGCTTTAATGCATTTGCGCCCGGTGATATTATAACCATGATGGATGGCAGCACAGTAGAAATGTTGAATTCCGATGCAGAAGGAAGAATGATCTTAGCAGACGCATTACATTACGCAAAAAAATATTCTCCGGAATTAACAATTGATCTGGCAACTTTGACAGGAGCAGCGGCTGCTGCAATTGGTCAGTACGGAATTGTTGCCATGGGTAACGCTTCTGAAAAACACAAAAGCAAATTAAGCGAAAGCGGTAACAGAGTTCATGAACGCTTGGCTGAATTTCCTTTCTGGGATGATTATTACGAATTAATGAAATCGGATATTGCTGATATGAAAAATATTGGCGGACCATACGGCGGATCAATCACAGCAGGGAAATTTCTGGAAAAATTTACAAATTATCCCTATATACATTTAGATATTGCCGGTCCGGCTTTTGTTACCGGGAAAGATAGTTACCGTGGTAAAGGCGGAACAGGAGTTGGTGTTCGGTTATTATTTGATTTTTTTGCCAATAAATAGCGGAGATCTTGACATGAGATTAAAAGCATTTTTTGTTTTATTTGCACTTACATTTTTTTGTAACCGTTTTTCCTTTTCTCAAAATGTTACTTACTCTCTTATTGTTGTTCACTACGATCCGGCAAGTAAAGGTGAGTTTAAACAATTAGTTTACAGTTATCATTTTTTAAATGGCCACTATCAGGGACGCGAGGAATTAATTTCTTTTTTAGGAAGAATTAAAGACGCTAAAGGAGAAAAAGATTACATCCGAACTGATATTGGCACTAACCAACTTTACAAAAACCGTTATTTAATTACCGGTATTGGAAATATCATTGATCTGAAAGAAAAAAAGATCCTATTTGATCAGAAAGCGAATTTGGTTCGTTGCAGTAACGACAGTGCTATTTATTATACCAACGACGCATTCAAAGGAAAGTTTTATTCGGTTTATAATTTCACAACAAACAAATACGCCCAAGTAAAATCCTTAACCTTTAAAGCTGTACCAGGACAAGATATTGAGTTCGACCGGTCGGTTCAACCATTTAAATTAAATTTTTATCCGGTTGATAAGCCAAAAATTGTTTTAAGTACAGACGCGGGTTACGGACAAACCACAACTGATCTTAATAGAGCAAATGTTGCTGTTTGGTGGCTCGATAAAAATAATTTTGTGTATCCTTATTTTAATAAAGACAATACTGAAATAACTTTTATGAAAGTCAGCATTGGTTCAAAAGCATCTGTTGCAATTGGCAAAGGAAGCATCAAACAGCAAAATGATGCCGGTACTTTTACTCCAATAAGCAAGACGCAAGCGCAATATAATTTTGGCGATAAAAAATTTATGGTTGATGTAGAAAAAAAATCGGTGACTGAAATGACTTACACCAATCCCGAAAATGGATTTTCTGTTGAATGTAAGGACAATCCATACGGACATATTATTAAATATAACGGAAAAGAAGTTTCCAAACAGCATTTCCAGTTAAAGAATTTGAAGACCGAACAAAACATTGCTGCAATTGTAAAGGAGCTGATCGTTGGCACCGAATCTTATCAGCAAGGTCTTTCAGTTTTTAATCAAAGTAATCAAGCCTGGGAAAATGTTGATGCGGAAGAAGTAGTTGCCTTAATTGGCTGGATGAAAGATTAGCCGCAGATTTTACAGGTTTTCGCGGATATATCTGTGGTGATCCGTGAAATCTATGGCTTATTTATTACCTTTATCTCCTAAATTATGTCTGAAGAAAAAATTAAAATAGGGATTTCGCAAGGTGATATTAATGGTGTCGGGCTTGAAGTCATTCTCAAAACCATAACTGATCCTTCCATTTGCGAAATTTGCATACCTATTCTTTTCAGTTCACAAAAAACAATTTCATACTACCGCAAAGCTTTAAATCTTGAGGAATTAAGTTTTCATCCCATCCGCGATTTTAATCAGATCAATACTAAAAAAGTAAATCTTTTTAATTGTTACGAAGAGGAAGTAAATTTTGAAATTGGAAAAGCAACCGCTAACGGAGGCAAATACGCCCTGCTCTCTTTAGAAAAAGCAACCGAATCTTTATTTCTTAAACATGTTGATGCTTTAGTAACTGCACCGATCAACAAACATAATATTCAAGGCCCTAATTTTAATTATCCCGGTCATACTGAATATTTAGCTGATAAATTAGGCGGAGAACCTTTAATGTTATTATGCTCTGATGAATTGAAAGTTGCTGTTGTTACCGGACATGTTGCACTGAAAGATGTATCGGAAAAAATTTCTCCTGAACAGATCACAAAAAAAATAAATCAATTACACAGATCTTTAGTTGAAGATTTTGGGATCCGTAAACCGAAGATCGCAGTGCTTGGACTGAATCCACACGCTGGCGATAATGGTGTAATTGGTGACGAAGACAAAAACATCATTCTTCCTGCCGTTGAAAAAGCATTTAACGAAAATAAATTTGTTTATGGTCCGTACAGCGCAGATGGTTTTTTTGGAAATGCAACTTATAAAGAATTCGATGGCGTTTTAGCTATGTATCACGATCAAGGACTTGTTCCTTTTAAAACGATCTCATTTAATAACGGCGTGAATTTTACGGCGGGTTTAAATTTTGTCAGGACTAGTCCGGACCACGGCACGGGCTTTGACATTGCCGGCAAAAATATTGCTAATGCCGATTCTTTTAAGAAAGCTATGTATATGGCTATTGATGTTTTTAAGAATAGAAAACTATACGGTAAGATCTACGAAAATCCTCTTCAGCACACCAATATCAAGAAGGAGAGATAATTCATTTTAAAGATCAATTTTTTAAACATGTTTCATTTATCTTCCATAAAACAAAATTGGAAGTATCTGCTTCTACTGTTCATCACTTTTTTATTAGCCGAAATTATAGTTAATCCTATTGGAAATTTTCCTTTAAACGACGATTGGGTTTATGCCCAGGCAACGCGCCTATTTCACGAGAAAGGAATTCCTGATGCCGATTGTTGGGGGCGGGCATCAATGATCATGCATATCATGTTCGGAAATTTTTTCACCGGGATATTTGGATATTCATTTACAGTTTTAAGATTCTCAACATTATTTTTATCATTTATTGGAATTATTTTTGTTTTTTTATTTTTACGAAATAATTTTTTAAATAATTCCTTTCATTCTTTTTTGATCACCTTATTATTTTTATTTAATCCGCTTTATTTAAATCTTTCTAATTCATTTATGACCGATGTTCCTTTTATCTGCACCGTTGTGCTTGCACTGTTTTTTTATTACGCATATCAACAAAGATCAAGATCAATTTACCTTGTGCTGAGCATTTTATTTTTTACATGGTGTGTTTTAATACGACAATTGGGGATCTGTTTTGTTTTTGGGATTTGTTTGACCGAAGTTTTTTTAAACAAGAAGGGTATTTTTAAAATGGCACTTTTATTCTTTATTCCTGTATGCGGACTTTTTGTTTTCGAGATTTGGTATTATCGCAATTCGTCCATGCAAACTCTGAGTAGTTATTCATTTTTGTTTTTCAAAAATTCCAATTCTTCCGATATTACCTCCATTACGGGGATTGGCATTAATTTTTTCAAACGGTGGGTGCATTATATTTCTTTTACAGGATTTGTTCTATTTCCTCTGTTACTTCCCTATCTCCTTTCTTTTATCCGTGAAAAAAAATATCTCATTCAAAAAAAACAAATTATATTGAGTGTTATTTTATTGCTCCCGGTAATTTGGTCGTTACAAAAATTTCCGATCGGTAATTATTTATATAACTGTGGCGTTGGTCCTGAAACATCTTACGATACTTTCTTCTTACACCAAAACACGGATCACGCTGAATCTAATTTTATTTTTCTAACTATAAAAGCTCTTAGTTTATTAGGAAGTTTTAGTTTACTTTTAATTCTGGCCGACCATTTATTTCAAGCTAACTCATTCATTAAAAATCCAGCGTCAATTAACCAAACACTAATTACATTATTCATCTCCTTGTTTTTCTACTATTTATCTTTGGCCAGATCGGAGCCCATATTTGACAGATATATTTTATTATTTTCTTTGTTTATAATTCCCGCTGTCCTGGCAAAATCGCAAAGTGTATTATCTAAACCCGTTTTATTTTATTGTTTCTTAAGTTTACTCATTCTGTTCTCTGTTTTTACAACCAAAGATTATTTAAATAGTAATAGAACAAGATGGAATGTCACAAACTTTCTTAAAAAACAATATAGCGCAACTGATCCGGAAATTAATGCAGGCTATGAACATGAAGGGAATTTAGTTTTGGATAGTTTGTATTGGTACGATAAATGGAAAAATATTCCTCAAAATAAATACCTGATCAGTTTTGGAAATGTGGACAATTACGAAAAGCTCACTTTTTTTACCTATAAAAGGTATATCCCGTTTAAAAAAGACACCATTTTTGTTCTAAAACTCTTTGGAAAATAAGTCCCAAAGCTCTTTTAAAGTATTGGATTCCAGGCTTTATAAAAAATATTTGGAACTAATTATAATAATACCATATATTTGCACCGAATTAATTACCCACCTGGTGCGTAATTAATTTATTAAGAAGTGGCGAGAGAATAGGCTCAAGACCCACTGGCAACCAACTAAAAGTTGAAATCCTGATGTAAATCAGGCCTCAATTGGAAAACAGGTGCCAAATCCTACCCTGATGAAAGAGCAGGGAAAAATAAATTAAATACGAAATAATGAAAACAAAAAATCAAAACATCAAAACAAACGGAGCGTCGGTCTCACGTTGGTGTATTAATTCCATTTTCCACCACGCATTCATGTGTTGTATGTGCTGCTGTTGCTGCATGTGCTAGAGTTTTTTCAAAATTTATTTTTTGAATCTAGTCCCGCAGCATGCGGGATCTGGTGTATTATGCCCCAAAAAAATTATAAACTTTAAAAAATTAAGATCATGAATAATATTAAAATAGATACAAAAACGAACTTAATAGGTCAGCCGGATCACAAAAATTTTCTGGAATTACAGACTTCATACGGAATCGCGCAAAGAGGTGGTGTAAAATTTCCATCATTTTCCGATAATCACTCAAAACGGATCACAGCTGATGTAAACCTTTTAAGCAAAGCTGAAACAAAACAATTAATTTTTAACGAAACCATTTATAGTAATTAATTATGAGTTCCAAAATTTATAAATACAATAAAGTGTTTACGTTAGAAAGCGGAATTTCGTTACCATCACTCGATATTGCTTATCATACTTACGGCACACTTAATAAAGAAAAAAACAATGTCATTTGGGTAAGCCACGCACTTACGGCCAACAGCGATGTATTTGATTGGTGGAAAGGCTTGTTTGGTGATAGTGATCTTTACAACCCGAATGATTATTTTATTGTTTGTGCAAACAACTTAGGTTCGTGCTACGGAACAACCGGACCGTTAAGTATAAATGAAGACACAAACAACCAATGGTTCAGTTACTTTCCGCATATTACAATACGCGATCAGGCTAAAACATTAGATGTGTTACGCCAACATTTAGGAATTGAAAAAATTCATACGCTAATTGGTGGTTCGTTAGGAGCGCAAATTGCACAGGAATGGGTTTTATTAAAATCAGATCTGACTGAGAATTTAATTGTTGTAGCGACAAATGCAAAACATTCGCCTTGGGGTGTTGCTTTTAATGAATCGCAGCGGCTAGCGGTGAAAGCTGACAGAACTTATTACAGCAATAATGAAGAGGGCGGACAAAAAGGTTTATCGGCTGCAAGAAGTATTGCATTGTTGAGTTACAGAAATTATAATACTTATAATTCAACACAACAAGAAACGAATCTTAATAAAGTAAATGATTTTGCTTCTTCATCGTATCAGCGTTATCAAGGCGAAAAATTGGTGAAACGTTTTAATGCGTATTCGTATGTGCGCTTATCGGAAGCGATGGATTCGCATAATGTAGCGCGTAACAGGGCAGAAACATTAGAACACGCTTTAAGCACTATTAAAACTAAAACGTTGGTAGTAGGAATTAGTTCTGATCTTTTATTTCCGGTTACCGAACAGCAATTTTTAGCAAAACACATTCCGAATGCACAATACAACGAGATCGATTCGTTTTATGGTCACGATGGATTTTTATTGGAAACAAAACAATTAACCGATGTAATAAAACAATTTTATTCGTCAAACAAAACAAACATTAATAAAAAACATTTCTCACTAATTTAAAAACAACCATAAAGTAGAACAAAGTTCACTTTATCCTAATTAAAAAATAAAATGGCAAAAGATCTAAAAATAGGATTATTTGGTTTTGGCTGTGTTGGTCAGGGCTTATATCACGTACTAAAAAACAGCAAAGGCTTTAAAGCAGATATCGTAAAAATTGCTGTCAAAAATAAAACAAAACAACGTCCTCTTGATAAAGGTGTATTTACATTCGACAAATACGAAATTCTGGATAATCCGGAGATTGATGTAATTGTTGAGTTAATTGATGATGCAGAAGAAGCTTTCAATATTATAAGTTATGCTTTAAGCAAAGGCAAGCATGTTGTTACCGCCAATAAAAAAATGGTCGCGCAACATTTGCAAGAGTTGTTCGATCTGCAGCATAAAAATAATGTTTCATTGTTATATGAAGCATCAAGCTGCGGAAGTATTCCAATTATCAGAACATTGGAAGAATATTTCGATAACGAACAAATTGAAAAAGTGAGCGGGATTTTTAATGGGACGACAAATTATATTTTGACTAAAACCATTAATGAAAAATTATCTTATCCTGATGCTTTAAAACAAGCGCAGGAAAAAGGTTTTGCTGAAAGTGATCCAACAAATGACGTAGAAGGTTTTGATGCGAAATTCAAAGCAATTATTATCGCTTTACACGCGTTTGGTATATTTGCAAAACCTGAGGACGTTTTAAACATTGGTATTTCTACTTTGCATCCGAATGATATTACTTACGCACAGGAAAAAAATTATAAAATAAAATTAGTTCCTACCGTAAAAAAAGTAAATGGCAATCAGGTTTCTGTTTTTGTCTTACCGAAGTATGTGGATGCGCAAAATCATTTATTTAGTGTGGATAATGAATTTAATGGTGTTATTGTTGGCGGCGAATTCTCCGGAGAGCAATTTTTAAAAGGTAAAGGCGCCGGAGGTCATCCAACAGGTGCGGCGGTTCTATCTGATATTTCAGCTTTATCCTATGGATATAAATACGAATACAAAAAACAACATCAGAATCCGTATCTTGAATTTACTAACGATGTGATTGTGAAAGTATATTTCCGCTATAACCGTTTAATTGATCTGGAAAAATTAAATTTTGAAAAGATAACCGAACGCTATTCAAGCGGCGAATATAATTATGTTATTGGATATCTGGCTTTGGAAAATATCATCGCTAACAAAGAACACATCCTTAAAAATAATTTGTTTGTGGCTTTAGTTGGGGAGGAAATTCAACAAACGTTAAAAACCGGCGAAAAAGAGAAAAAATCGCTAGCTTTAAGTACAAATGCGTAAAGTTATTCCAATACTTGTTTGCTGCTTACCTGTAATAATGTTTTTGAATTTCAAAGAGACAAATAGCGATGTGGTTAAATATATCGCCCTAGGTGATTCCTATACAATTGGTACAGGCGCCAATCCAAGCGAAGCATGGCCAAATATTCTTACTAAACATTTAAACGATGAGGGCATTAAAACTGAATTGGTCGCTAATCCTTCCAAAAACGGTTTCAGCACGCAAAATTTAATTGACGCGGAGTTACCCGTGTTTGATAAATCAAGCGCTACATTTGTTACACTATTAATTGGTGTTAATGATTGGGTACGTGATGTAAATGCAAGTACCTACACTAAAAATTTAATTTACATTTTAGATCACATTCAAAAAAAACTCCCAAATAAAAAAAATATTCTTTTAGTTACCATTCCGGATTTTGGTGTAACACCACAAGGAGCTTATTATAGTAACGACAGAAATGTTTCAAACGGAATTACAGAATTCAACAATATAATTAAAACGGAGGCACAAAAACGTGGCTTACCTGTTGCAGATGTTTTTGAGATCTCTAAAAACATGAAAGATAATACGGAACTCACTGCACCCGATGGGCTTCATCCCTCAGCAAAAGAATATGCCATTTGGGAAACCATTATTTTCCCTCAGGCTAAAACCTTATTATCAAAATAATTTTGGAGGTTACAAAAGTTTAACTACATTTGTCCGCAGAAATGAAAAATTTTACACAGATTCATCACCATCATACTTACTCCAACAAGGTAGGCATGGGTGAATTTTGTGTTTTATAAAGGCTAATACAAAACTTATTATATAAAGGCTTACCTGATCGGTAGGCCTTTTTTTATTTATGCCATAGGCATCACAATGTGACAAAAATCCCTCTCCTAAAAGGAGAGGGTGTCATGACCAAAGGTCAGGGCGGGTGAGGTTAATATGAAATTAAAAATAGCAATACAAAAATCAGGACGATTAAGTGAAGAAAGCCTTCACTTATTAAAAGACTGCGGCATTAATATTAATAACGGGCTCAGCAAATTGAAGACCGACTCCGATAATTTTCCGTTGGAAATATTTTTTCTGCGTGATGATGATATTCCTCAATACATTGAAGATGGTGTAGCAGATATAGGAATAGTTGGCGAAAATGTTTTACTCGAAAAAAATAAACACGTAAAAACTATTGACAGATTGGGGTTTGGTAAATGCCGCTTATCATTAGCTTTTCCAAAAGAAAAAAATTACAGATCAGTAAAAGACTTGAATGGATTAAGAATTGCTACTTCCTACTCTAACATTTTATCGAAATATCTAAAACAACAAAAAGTAAAGGCAGAGATACATGAAATAAGCGGCAGCGTTGAAATTGCTCCCGGAATTGGATTAGCCGATGCCATTTGCGATTTAGTGAGTACAGGAAGCACTTTGCTAAGTAATGGATTAAAGGAAGCAGAAGTTATTTTAAGATCGGAAGCTATTTTAGTCTCGAATAAAAAACTGAGTAAAGAAAAAACTGAATTACTTAACAAATTATTATTCCGTATCAGAGCTTTAAGAAGTGCAAAGAGTAATAAATACATTTTACTAAATGCGCCAAATAATAAATTGAATACCATTTGTAAAATATTACCGGGAATGAAAAGTCCAACCATTTTGCCATTGGCAGAAAAAGGATGGAGCTCAGTACACTCGGTAGTTGAAGAAAACAAATTCTGGGAAATAATAGAAAAATTAAAACTGAATGGTGCACAAGGTATTTTAGTGGTGCCAATAGAAAAAATGATCATCTAAATGATACAGATTATAAAATATCCAAATAAAAAAGATTGGAAAAAAATTCTGAAACGGCCTGCTATTGATTCAATTTCTCTTGAAGAAACGGTTAGTTCCATTTTTAAAAACGTAAAACAAAATGGAGATGCGGCTTTAAAAGAATACGCGCTTAAATTTGATAGAGCAAAATTAGATTCGCTGCAAGTTTCGGAACAGGAAATAAATGAGTCAGCGAATTTTATTAGTGAAAATTTGAAAGAAGCCATTCAAGTTGCTAAAAATAATATTGAAATATTTCACGCTTCACAAAAAGAAGAAATTAAAGTAATTGAAACTACAAAAGGAGTTTTATGCTGGAGAAGATCAGTTGGAATTGAAAAAGTGGGCTTATATATTCCGGGCGGAACTGCCCCACTCTTCTCTACAGTGCTAATGTTAGGAATTCCTGCACGGTTAGCTGGCTGCAAAGTAATAATTTTATGTACCCCTTGTGATGTAAACGGAGAAATAAATCCTGCCATTTTATTTACCGCTAATCTAATTGGTATTTCAAAAATATTTAAAGTCGGAGGTTCGCAGGCAATCGCAGCGATGGCGTATGGAACCGAATCCATTCCACAAGTTTATAAAATATTTGGTCCCGGAAATCAATATGTCACATGTGCTAAACAATTAGTGAATAAAGAAGGAGTTGCCATTGACATGCCCGCCGGGCCTTCAGAGCTTGCTACACTCGCAGATGAAACTTGCATTCCTGAATTTGTAGCGGCTGATCTATTATCACAAGCAGAACACGGGGCAGATAGTCAGGTTATTTTGGTAAGTGATAATGAAAACGTAATTCAAAACGTAAATTCAGAATTAGAAAAACAACTGGAGCAATTACCAAGAAAAGAAATAGCCAAACAAGCTTTAAAAAACAGCAAAGCTATTTTAGTGAATAATTTAAATGAAGGAATGGATCTTTTAAACGAATATGCATCGGAGCACTTAATTATAGCTTGCAAGAATGAAGACGAGCTTTCACAAAAAGCAATTAATGCCGGTTCTGTTTTTTTAGGGAATTATTCCTGCGAAAGTGCAGGTGATTATGCTTCAGGTACAAATCACACGCTTCCAACAAATGGAAATGCGAAAGCTTATAGCGGTGTTTCATTGGATAGTTTTGTTAAGAAGATCACTTTTCAGAAATTAAGTAAAGAAGGGATAAATTCTATTGGAAGAACTATTGAATTAATGGCAGAAGCTGAAGGGTTAATAGCTCACAAGAATGCAGTAAGTATTAGAATGAGGAATTAAAATGCAGAATTAAGAATTATGTTTGACTTAAATAAAATAATTAGAGAAAATATTAAGAGCTTGAAACCTTATTCATCTGCGCGTGATGAGTATAAAGGTAAGACAGGAATTTTTTTAGATGCCAACGAGAATTCTTTTTGCAAAGGTTATAATAGATATCCTGACCCGTTACAACTCAAACTAAAAGAAAAAATCAGTGCACCAAAAAATATTCCCTTACAAAATATTTTTCTTGGCAACGGCAGCGATGAAGCAATTGATATTTTATTCAGAGCATTTTGTGATCCCGGAATGGATAATGTGATAATTTGTCCGCCAACTTATGGGATGTACGAAGTATCAGCTAACATTAATAATGTAAATATTACTAAAGTACCTTTGACTTCAGAAGAATTTCAATTAGATACCGGAAACATTTTAAGATCAATAAATAAAAACACAAAGCTAACTTTTGTTTGTTGTCCGAATAACCCAACCGGGAATGGTGTTAAATGGAATGATATAAAATTAATTCTTGAGAATTTTAACGGACTTGTTGTTGTTGACGAAGCTTATATTGATTTTGCAAGTTATAATAGTTTAATTTCAAAATTAGATGAATATCCAAACCTTGTTATTCTTCAAACTTTTTCTAAGGCTTGGGGAATGGCAGGCTTAAGAATTGGAATGGCTTTTGCATCCACGGAAATTATTGAAGTATTTAATAACATTAAACCGCCATATAACATAAATGCTGTTTCTCAGGAAATGGTCTTAAAAGCACTCGATAAGGAAAGTGAAGTTAAAGAATTTATCCGACAGATCAAAAGTGAAAGAGAGAGATTAAGAATTGATCTTAAGACGTTACAAATTGTCCTAAAAATTTATCCAAGTGAAGCGAATTTCTTATTAATAAAAACCACTGATCCAAAGAAGATATATAATTATTTAGTTTCGAAACAGATCATAGTCCGTGACAGAAGCAAAATAGAATTATGTGGAGGCTGTTTACGAATTACTATTGGGACAAAAGAAGAAAACGAATTATTATTAAATACATTAAAACAATACAAATGAAAAAGGTTTTATTTATCGATAGAGACGGTACTTTAATTTGGGAGCCACCGGATACATTACAAATTGATAGTTTTAAGAAATTAAAGTTTTTACCGGGCGTATTTACTTATTTAGGAAGAATTGCGAGAGAATTAGATTACGAATTAGTAATGGTTACCAATCAGGATGGTTTAGGTACGGATTCCTTTCCGGAAAATACTTTTTGGCCCATACAGAATTTTATAATTCAAGTTTTTGAAAAAGAAGGGATTATTTTCTCTGAAGTTTGTATTGACAAAAGCCTCGAATCAGAAAATAAACCAACACGTAAACCAAATACTGGAATGCTTGGAAAATATTTGGAAGGAAATTATGACTTACAGAATTCTTACGTAATTGGTGATAGATTAACAGATGTTAAATTAGCCGAAAATTTAAAATGCAAATCAATTCTCCTAAAGAATAATGACGTTCCAGAAGGAAATATTGAAGCAGTCGTTGAAACCTGGGAAAATATTTATCGCTTTTTAAAATTACCACCACGTAAAACAACTCAAAAAAGAAAAACAAACGAAACTGATATCACT
>DATMPR010000248.1:0-2237 GCA_035567575.1 Bacteroidia bacterium | reverse complement strand
TAATAACCCAAAGGTAGGTTTTATTTTCAGCATGGTTAATTCAATAAATGCAAAACTTAAAACTCAAACGCAGCATATTGTAGATGAGAAATTTTTAGAAAACTTGCGAAAAGACCCAACGGTTCTTTTTTTCGGTAATTTAATTGGACCGCCAAGCTCTGTAATTTATCGCAAAAGTATTGATGTAAAGTTTGACACTAAATTAAAGTGGGTGGTGGATATTGATTTTTATATTCAGTGTTTGCTAAAAAATAATAATTTTATTTTCCTAAGCGATGCACTAATAACTAGTGTTAACAACGCGGAGCACAGTGTAACTAACGATTGCATGAATAAAGAAGTGGAAGTATATGAGTATACTTATTTGTATAAAAAAATAGGAGGACATAAAAAATTAAGATCAAAATACATTGATTTTTTCAGAAATCTTTTTCTGCGTTACAATGTAAACAAGAGCGAGGTTAATAATTTACTAAAAGAATTAAAGCCCGATAAAAACATTCGCCTGGCTTTGTTAAGGAATAAAGTAGGTATATAAAAATAAATAACATGAAATTACACTTAGGATGCGGCACAAAATATTTTGATGGATATGTAAACATCGATTATCCGCCAACTGAACATACCGTTCAGAAAAATCTTGTTGCCGATCAGTTTTGCAATATTCTTGAACTGGAATATAAACCGGAAACAATTGATGAAGTCCGCCTTCATCACGTTTTTGAGCATTTTGCCCGTCCTGTCACCTGTGCCGTTCTTAGCAATTGGTACATTTGGCTTAAACCGGGAGGAATCCTTCACATTGAAGTTCCTGATTTTGAAAAAACTGCCAAGGTTGCATTAGGAATGTTTACAAAGCCTAAACAAAAATTTGTAGCGCTTCGTCATATTTTTGGCTCGCATGAAGCACATTGGGCGGTGCATTACGAAGGGTATTCAAATAAATTAATGACAGAATTGTTGGGGAATTTTGGATTTAAAATTAAAGAATACAAAAAAAATGAGCACAATGGAACTTATAACATGGAAGTAATAGCTGTAAAAGAAAATAACAATTTGTCCCGGGCTGATTTAATTAAAATTAGTGAAACATGGTTGAAAAATTACATGGTGGATGAAGCTGAGTCTGAAAAAGCAATGCACGCTGCCTGGATGGAAGAGTATCACAAAATAATAAATAAAAAATAAAGTTATGATTGATAAATTGTTTAAGTCATCAAAAAGGCTGAAAGATTGGGCAAAAAACCAGGATTCAACAGAATTTTTTGTAGATGGCGATCATAGCTGCGAATCAGTAAAAAAAGAACTCAGCACTATTTTACAAAATGTTCCGGATACTGCTGTTTTGTTGCACGATACATTTTACCAGTCGGAAGATTCTAAATATAATATTGGTCCGTTCAAAGCGGTGAAAGAAGTATTAGGGAATTACAAGGAGTATGAATTAATTTCTACAAATATGGGTTTACCTGGTATGTCGCTGGTATATAAAAAATAAGAATGAGCACAGAAAAACTTCCATTAATTTCAGTTGTATTACCTGTTTATAATGGTGAGGGGTATCTGCGTGAGTCAGTTGACAGTATTTTAAATCAAACCTTTTCTGACTTTGAATTTATTATATTAAATGATGGTTCAACTGATAGATCGGAGGATGTAATTCTCTCGTATAAAGATCCCAGAATAAAATACCATAAACACTTAAATTGTGGTTTAGCAGCTACTTTAAATAAGGGAATTGACTTGGCAAAGGGCAAATACATTGCCCGACAGGATCAGGATGATATTAGTTTGCCTGAGAGATTGCAAAAACAAATCGATTTTATGGAAAGCAATCCAACTGTTGCTTTATTAGGTACAAATGCTGAAATTATAAATGAGAAAAGCCAATCTCTTCAAAGGTTTTTAAATCACGCCGCCAATTCAGATATTTTAAAATTCGATCTGCTGTTCGATAACCCCTTTGTGCATAGCAGTATAATGTTTAGGAAAGCAGTTATTGAAATTTCAGGGAACTATATGGTAAGCAAAGAGTTTTTTGAAGACCACAATTTATGGTCGAGGATGGCAAGACAGGCCCCGATTGCCAATTTGCCTGATTGTTTAGTAAAATACCGTGAAGTTAGTACTAGTATTTCGCGGACGATTGATGATTATAAGATGAGAGTTAGAAATCAGAGCAATTTAAATATTAAATACTATTGTACTGATCTGGAAACTGAAAAAATAAATAAATT
>DATMPR010000247.1:0-14503 GCA_035567575.1 Bacteroidia bacterium | reverse complement strand
TATTTATTTTTCAGAAAATAAAAAACAGCTGTACCAATTAACATGGCTAATGATGCTGCTAAAAATCCCCACTTAAATGCGTGAATATCTCTGATACCTCCGGCATCTTTCACATCGCCAACTAAAGGACAAATTAATTGTCCTAAAAATGCGCCTAAGTTAATTCCCATGTAAAAAATGGTGAACGCTGTATCTAATTTGCTTTTTTCCTGTTTAGGATAAAGACTTCCAACCATACTTGAAATATTTGGTTTAAAGAAACCATTACCAAAAATTATTATGGTTAATGCAACCCACAATAATGTTTTTGCCAGATCTAAGTTCGAACTAAATACTGTAGCGCTTCCAAATAAGATCAGCTGACCAATTGCCATCATCAAACCACCAAGCATGATACAATTGCGGTTACCAAAAAAACGATCGGAAATAAAACCACCCAACATTGGGGTTAAATAACACAATCCTAAAAATCCACCGTATATTAATGATGAATCAGCTTCTTTCATCATTAATGAATTCACCATAAATAAAGTAAGTATGGCGCGCATTCCGTAAAAGTTAAAGCGTTCCCACATTTCAGTTCCGAATAATACCCAGAGTCCTTTTGGGTGACCTTTTTGACTAGCAGTTTGGTTCATAGACAGGTTTTAATGAAGGGCTAAAATAGGTTTTTTTATTTAGATGACAAACCACAGAATGGGGGATTTAAGAAGTGAGATTTAAGAGCTTAGATTTTAGAAGTTTGCACTTGTAACTCTTAAATCCAACTTCTAAAATCTTAAATCAATAAACGTGCTGTCCTCCGTTAATAGAATAATTTGCTCCCGTAATGAAGCTTGTTTCTTCACTGGCAAGGAAACTTACAAGATGAGCTACTTCGTGAGTACCGCCTAACCTTCCCATTGGTACCTGAGCTACAATTTGATTTAAAACTTTTTCAGGAACTGCCATTACCATATCGGTACCAATATAACCGGGAGAAATTGTATTTACTGTAATACCATAACGGGCTACTTCCGTTGATAATGATTTTGTGAAACCATGCATGCCTGCTTTAGCCGCGCTGTAATTAGTTTGTCCGAATTGTCCGCGCTGAGCGTTAACTGAAGAAATATTTATGATTCGTCCGAATTTACGTTCTATCATTCCATCTAATACGTTTTTAGTGCAATTAAAAACGCTGTTAAGATTTGTGTTTATTACCGAGTACCAATCGTCTTTTTTCATGTTCACCAAACGGCTATCGCGTGTTATACCGGCATTGTTCACCAAAGTATCAATGGTTCCGATTTCGGTTTCAATTTTTTTGATCATCTCGCCACAGCTATCAAAATCAGCTACATCGCCATAAAATAATTTAATATTAAAGCCTTCGTTTTTCATTTCTTCCAGCCATTTATCGGCTTTTTCTTTTGTGTGATAATTTCCGACTACATTATAACCATCGGTATATAATTTTTTACACATAGCTGTTCCGAGTCCGCCTGTGGCGCCGGTAACTAATACGGTTCTATTCTTTGTATTATTCATTGTATTATTAGTAATTTGATTTAATGATCATTATCACTTACACTGAACTCATAAATTTGATTCCGAATTATTTTATCTTATCAACGTTCATTACTAAAGCTTCACCGCTGGTAACAACCAATCCGGTCGCTTTATCTTTAATAAGTGTTTCAATTATCGCGCGGTTTTTATCGCCGATCACATCTTTCACTGTAAATATTGCTTCATAATCTACATCAACATACATTGGTTTTAAAAAACCCAATGATTGTTTTAAATAAATAGTGCCTTCGCCCGGAAATAAAGTACCGAATACTTTACTGAATATTGAAGCACCAAGCATGCCATGCATGATCGGTTTTTTAAACATGGTTTTGGCAGCAAAAGCAGCATCAGTATGAACAGGATTTTTATCGCCGGTTACTTCCGCAAAACGATTCACATCTTCTTGCGAAAACCTGAAAGTGTGAGTATAAATTTCGTTTACTTTGATCATAAGGACTTAAATGTTTGTATGTTAATGAGTTCAAAGATAAAACAATTATTTTTAACGACAAATTAAGGTTATACGTCGATTATTTAACATATATTTCATATTAAAAACTTGACACGTATAGGTAAAATGTACGATATTTGCATAAAATTTGAAAATAACGCTATAACTTACTGAATATCAAATAGAAGTATCAATTTTATAACATTAACTTAACACAAACAAAATGAAAACTAACAATCCGTTCATCGACAGTTTAATCGAAACTCAAACAACAGTAATGAATAACTGGGTGGACACAACCAAGAAATTACAAACTGCCGTTACTAATGGTAATATTGCTGATGAAGGTCAAAATATTTACAAAGAATGGTTTGAAAAACAATCAAATCTCTTAAGTGGTATGTCGGCCGGAACTGCTAATGCTTTTACTGCTAACCAAAATAAACCCGAAGAGTTTTTTAAGAATTGGTATAACCAACAATTGAATTCGGTAAAACAAATGACTGATTTTAATCAAAGCATTTATAGCAGTTTTTCAAATTATGGTAAACCTGCAAATGATTATATGACCAATTTTGCAAACATGAACAGTACCTGGACCAACATGTACAATAGCTGGATCAACACTTTAAATACATCTTATGATAATTTTTCTAAAAATTTAAATACACCTTTTAATAAGGATGTTTTTAAAAACATGTTCGAAAGCAGTCAGGTTTATATTAAGGCACAGGAAGCTTTCCAGCCAATGTTAAACGCTATTAAAAATAATGATTTCAGTGCTGAAACATGGAAAAACATTTATAATGTTGAGAGCTACAAAAAATTGACTGAGCAATTATTTGGTAATGGTTTTAATGGCGGCAACATGAAAGAAATTTATGATAATCTTAACTCACAGGTTCATAATTTCTTTACAAATCAAAATAGCTTAAGTAAAGAATATTACACGCAAATTCAAGGGATGAAAAACGAATTCCCTAATTTATTCAGCGGTAATTTTGAAAAAGTAAAAGAATTGTACAGTCATGTTAATAATGTGTTTGGCAAAACTTTTGAACCGATCATGAAATTAGCTAATCCAAGCAAAGAAAAAGAAAGTGTTGAAGCTGCTATCGCTTTAATGGATAAAATCGCTGAATACAGCATTAAACAAAACGAATTGCAATACAGCTTGTATTCTACAACACAAAAATCGTTAGAAGAAGTTGCAAAAAAATACGCTGATAAATTCAAAGACGCAAAAGCAGGCGAAGTTCCAAATCCACAGGATGTATATAACGAGTGGGTTAAAGTTAGTGAAGGTTTGTTAGCAGAATTATTGGCTACAGAAGAATTCTCTAAAATGAAATCGGAAACGGTTAATTTAGGAATGGATGTTAAAAAACAATTTGAAACTCAGTTTGAAAACGTTTTCGGAAATTATCCGGTAGTTTTCCGCTCTGAGATCGAAGAATTATATAAAACGATTTACGATTTAAAGAAAACTGTGAAAGATCTGCAAAACAAGTTAGCTTTAAACGGAACAGCAGTTGATGGTGAAGATGAAAGATCTTCAAAAGGAAAGAAAAAGTAATAGTCAGGAGGTTGTGACTCCTGATGGCGAGTAAGCCTCGTCATTAGTGATTACTTGTGAATAGAGGCTGTCCCTTTAGTGTTTGTGGGACAGCCTTTTTTATTTTACCTTGTACCAATGTTCGAAAAAGGGTCTCTTCATAAAAACATATTCTTTACTTTTTTCCTTTCTATTGTTTTTACTTTTTTTTATTTCCGGCCATTAAACTCAGAGTGGTACAGAATTATTACTGCCGACGGTTTAGGTTATTATTCATATTTACCCGCTAAATTCATTTATCATGACAAAAATTTGGACTTTAAATGGTTTAACAATGTGTACAACCAATATTACAAATACAATTCGTTTGAAACGCCGGTCGAAAATTTCACAGCTGATTTTAAGGGGAAACAAATAAATAAATATTATCCGGGCATGTCGTTTTTATGGATGCCTTTTTTTTTAGGCGTTCATGTTATTTGTAAAGTTTGTGGTTTGCATGCTAACGGATTTTCACAGCCATATCAAATGGCGATGGGTTTTGCTGCTATATTTTATTGTTGTCTGGGTTTATGGTATTTAAGAAAGTTTCTGCTTAAACTTTTTAAGAATGAGTTATTGGCAACATTAATTCCCATTCTTATCTATTATGGGACTAATTTATTTACTTACACTATTTACATTAGTACGTTTAGTCATGTTTATTCGTTTACGTTCATTACCATGGCACTTTATTTTGTGTATTGTTTTTTTAATGAAGAAGAACAAAAATTTAAAAACGGACTTCTATTTTTACTCTGCGCACTCATCATAATTTTTATCAGGCCGATCAATACGTTATTTCTTTTAGCAGTTCCTGCTTTTATTGGAAAATTAAACGTTAAGGGATTTTTTAAACAAATTAAATTTACACCAACAGTTATATTTATTATTGCCATTATTGGTTTTCTTGTATTCTGGCAATTTTATATTTTATATAACCAAACGCGTTCGTTTTTTCCAAATACATACAGTCAGGAAAAATTTCATTTTGAAAGGGGGGCGCATCTTAAAGATATTTTATGGAGTTACCACGCGGGTTGGTTTTTATATGTTCCAATTGCTTTTATTAGTCTTTTCGCTTTAATTTTTATTCGGAAACGGCAACAAAACTTTTTTTTATTTTTGGTTTTGGCGGTTGTTATTTATTTGTACAGCAACTGGTGGTATTACACCATTTTTACACGCACCATAATTGATTATACCGGTGTTGTTGCCTTGTTGCTTGGGTATTTGATGTTTTATATTTCCAAAAAGCCAATATTGCATAAAACGGCTTTAACACTTCTGGTTTTAAGTGTTTTTTATTTTCAGTTAAAAGCCTATCAGCTCCGCATAAACATTTTGGATAATAATTATACTTATAAAGATTATTACTGGCGCAATTTTTTTACCACGCATCCCATCAATATTTACCCTGTTCATCCTAAAACAATTTTAAATAAAGCGGAATATTATTTTGATTATGAAAATCTTGGGAGTCCATATACATCAACCGAAAAAAAGTTTGAAGGAAACAGATCCCTGATCCTTTATAGTAAAAATTATTTTTCCGATGCACATAATTATAAAATGCCGGATTTCACATCGAATAAAGGTTTTAGTAAAATAAAGACTTCTTTTTATATTTATTTTACGGATAGCATTAAATCGCTGCAACTTGTTTACAAATTTTATAACAGTGGCAAACAGTTGTTTTATTTTACCAATTATGTGAATTCAGACAAAATTCATTATAACACCTGGGAATACAAAGAAATTGGCTGTGATGTGCCTAAAGAAATTACTGCAGCTGATAGCGTAAGCATTTTCTTTTGGAACGAATGGGGGGTAAATAAAGTCTATATTGATAACGTAAAACACGAGTTCTTTTTAACAGACTCTTCGATGGAAATGGTGCCGTAATCTACGAATAACGAATCTATACGAATTTACGAATCGAACCGGATAAATTCGGCACACAGATTCGTATATTCGTACCAATTCGTATTCGTAGATATTGAAATATTCACTACATTTAAACAGAATTCCTAAGCTACTTTATTATGGAAAACAATATGTTCAAAGAGATGGCTGACATGAGCCAGAAAATGATGAAGAGTTACGAAACACTTCAGCAAATTAAAGATGTTGATATTGCTTCAACACCTAAAACCGCAATGTACAATGAAGATAAATTAGTTCTTTACCGTTATAACCGCGATAAGGAAGCAACTTATAAAACTCCGGTTCTAATTGTTTACGCTCTTGTAAACACTTATAAAATGCTGGATCTGCAACCGGATCGCAGCTATATAAAAAAATTATTAGAGGCTGGATTAGATGTTTATTTAATTGATTGGGGAAACCCGACTGCCGGAGACCGTTACCTTAGCATGGATGATTATGTAAATGGTTACATTAATAATTGTGTTGATCTCATTCGTAAAAAACACCGTATCGATAAAGTGAATATTTTAAGTATTTGCCAGGGCGGAACGCTTAGTGTTATTTATTCTTGCTTGTATCCAAACAAAGTAAAAAACTTAGTTACTCATGTAACACCAATTGATTTTAGTACCAATGATGGTTTGTTATTCCGCTGGAGTAAAGACATGGATTTTGATAAATTGGTTGAAGGTTATAATGGAATAATTCCCGGTGATTTTTTAAATCAGGGATTTGATCTGCTAAAACCAATGATGAAAATCCAGAAACAGCAAAACCTTGTAAATAGCATGGAAGACAAAGATAAACTTCTGAACTTTTTGCGAATGGAAAAATGGATCAGCGAAAGCCCGAACCAGGCAGGCGAGTGTTTCAGAAAATTCATGAAAGATCTCTATCAGGGAAATCAATTAATTAAAGGAGAACTCGAAGTAGGAGGGAAGAAAGTGAATTTGAAAAATCTGACTTGTCCGCTTTTAAATATTTATGCAACCGAAGATCATTTAGTTCCACCTGCTGCAGTTATTCCTTTAAATGATGCGGTTGGCAGTAAGGATAAAGAATTATATGGTTTCAAAGGCGGCCACATTGGTGTTTTTGTAGGCGGAAAGTCGCAAAAAGAGCTGGCTCCCGCAGTTACTGACTGGCTAAAGAAGCGCGATAACTAGTCTTTTTAACATCAAAAAGTTAAATTCTATTCATTCTTAAGTCTTTTATCATAGGTCAAAATACCGTAAATTTACTATCTTAGTAAATCTATGAAAAAAGCTTACGTTTTTCCCGGCCAGGGTTCGCAATTTTCAGGTATGGGAAAGGATCTTTACGATTCATCTTCATTAGCTAAAGACTTATTTGAAAAAGCAAATTCAATATTGGGATATAAAATAACTGATGTAATGTTTTCAGGCTCTGATGAAGAATTAAAACAAACAAAAGTTACGCAGCCGGCTATTTTTTTACATTCAGTAATATTAGCAGTAACTAAAGCTGATAGTTTTAAACCGGATATGGTTGCAGGACATTCCTTAGGCGAATTTTCTGCTCTGGTTGCTAATAAGACTTTAAGTTTTGAAGATGCACTTACTTTAGTTTACAAACGCGCACTTGCCATGCAGCACGCTTGCGAAATTAAACCTTCAACCATGGCAGCCATTTTAAATCTCGATGATAAAATAGTAGAAGATATTTGTAAAGAAATTACTGCTGCCGGAAACGTTGTTGTTGCGGCAAATTATAATTGTCCCGGACAATTAGTTATTTCCGGTAGTATTGAAGGAATAAATATTGCTTGCGAAAAAATGAAAGCAGCGGGAGCAAAACGTGCTTTGGTATTACCTGTGGGCGGTGCATTTCATTCGCCATTAATGGAACCTGCAAGAGTAGAGTTGGAAGCCGCAATTAATTCAACAAAATTTAATGATCCGATTTGTCCGGTTTATCAAAACGTAACTGCCAATGCAGTTTCAAATCCGGAAGAGATAAAGAAAAATTTAGTAGCTCAATTAACCGCGCCTGTACGTTGGACGCAAACAGTTATACAAATGATCAGCGACGGCGCCACTTCGTTTATAGAAGTTGGTCCGGGTAAAGTATTACAAGGCTTGGTTAAAAAAGTAAACGCAGGTATGGAAACCGTTAGTGCATAATATCATGAGAAAAATTATAATAATACTTATTTTTGTCATTCTGAACTTGTTTCAGAATCTAATATTTGCACAAACTCGTTTTATCAGAGGCATTGGGGCTTTTGTCGGGGTTAATTCATCCATGAACCGTTACCGCAATTTTAATTCTAAAACAATTTACAGGGGCGATCCTAATTTTATTAATGCACAAAACATGTATTATCCCGAAAACCATTATTCGCACGATATGCAAAATTTTGGTTTTGGTTTGCTTCTTGAATTTTTAAGATATGATAATTTGAGATGGCAAACTGAATTGGAATACACACATAAAAGTGTTTTGGAACGTAATTATGATTGGTTCAATAATGTGCGCGGTCCGCTTACCCCAAACATGTACACGCAAATTCAATGGAATAATTATTTGAAATATTTTTTATACGAGGGAAATAAAGGCGCACCGTATGTGATGTTGGGTGTGCGTCTCGAATATAATCTGGCTTATTCAATTACAGCTTATGCTCCTGTTGCTTTGGCAAGACCAAAGATCTGGTTTAGCGGTGATGCTGCTGTGGGTTACGAATTTTTTACATGGAAAAAATGGCATCCCTTTGTTGAATTTCATTGGAACCCGGATGTAATCTATCAGCCGCCGGTTGCAGGTACAACTATGCGTAACCGTACTTATGAATTAAGAATCGGGATAATATACAGACCGGCAAAAGCAAGAATTGACGATTGTAACGCACCAAAATATCACGGCAACTATTATTAACTAATGAAGCAGATGTAACCACCCTTCATGATAAAAAATAAATTATGGTAATGAATAAAGATGTATTGTTTTCGCTAACCAAAGGTGCTCTTGCTCCCCAGGAAGAGATGCTTGAAGTAGCGCGCAAAAAAGGAAAACTATACATTGGCATTCCCAAAGAAATCGCGTTTCAGGAAAACCGTGTGCCTTTGGTACCTGATGCCGTTGCTTTGTTGGTGAATAATGGTCACCGCATTTTAATTGAAACGGGCGCAGGAAAAGCTGCACACTTTGATGACAAAGACTATAGTGAAGCGGGAGCAGAGATCGTGCATTCACCGGAAGAAGTTTATAAAGCAGATATTATTTTAAAAATTGCGCCGCCGACTTTAGAGGAAATTGAATTGATGAAACCAAAGCAGACTTTATTTTCTGCCTTGCAATTAACGGTTCAGCCTGAAGATTTTTTAAAAAAATTAATCACCAAAAAATTAAATTGCGTTGCTTTTGATCTGGTAATGGATGAAGTGGGAATTTTTCCGATCATCCGCGCTATGGGAGAGATCGCAGGCGGAGCAAGTATTTTAATTGCGGCAGAGTTATTAAGCAATGTTAATCAAGGTGTGGGTTCTATTTTAGGAGGCATTAGCGGAATTTCTCCGACAGAAGTTGTGATCATTGGTGCAGGAACTGTTGGTGAATTTGCAGCGCGTGCTGCATTAGGATTAGGAGCAACCGTAAAAGTATTTGATAATTCAACGTCACGTTTACGCCGATTGCAAAATCAATTAGGAACACGAATATTTACTTCGGTAATTGTACCGAGAGTATTAGAAAAACATTTGCGCACAGCTGATGTTGCCATTGGCGCATTACGTGCATCAAAAGGCCGCACGCCTTGTATTGTGACAGAAGGAATGGTATCCGAAATGAAAAATGGTTCTGTTATTGTGGATGTAAGTATTGATCAGGGCGGCGTGTTTGAAACATCGCATGTAACAAATCATAGCAAACCTGTATTTAAAAAACACGGTGTTATTCATTATTGTGTGCCGAATATTGCTTCACGCGTTGCGCGTACAGCATCTTTTGCATTCAGCAGTATCTTCTCTCAAATTATCATGAATATGGGTGATGAAGGCGGATTTGATGGCTTGGTTCGCCGCGATGCAGGTGTGCGTAACGGTGTTTATGTTTATAATGGAATTTTGACTAATCAATACATGGCCGAAGCATTTAATCTACCATACAAAGACATTAATCTTTTGATGGCCGCGATTTAGTACTGAAAGAACAATAGAACATTAGAATAACGAATTAAGAATAAAAAATCTTGGAGCATCTGCAATATCCCATTGGTCGTTTTAAAAAAGGTTTGACTTACACGCAATCTGAGACACAAAAGAACATTGAATCGTTCTCATCTTTTCCTCAACAATTAGAAACATTTGTAAAAAATTGGGACGATAAAATTTTATCGGTGAAATACCGTGAAGGTGGATGGAATGGGAGACAAGTTATAAATCATTTAGGTGATAGTCACGCACAATTGTTATTGCGTTTTAAAAGTGCTTTAACAGATGAGAACGCGCAAATAAAACCATATCACGAAGATAAATGGGCAGAATTAAATGATAGTTTAAATGCGCCGATAATTTTTTCTTTGCAAATTATAAATGGAGTACACGCACGCTTAAGTATTTTATTGAAGACATTAAACGAAAGTGATTTTCAAAAAACAATTTACCATCCCGAAAGCAAACATACTTTTACATTAGCCGAATTAGTTGCACTTTACGCATGGCATGGACAACATCATCTCGCTCATCTAAAAATAATTCAGCAAAACTCAAAACACTAATCACTAAACTCTCTCATGACCTTCGCGCAACGCTTAAAATTTTATGGAATTGGTTTTGGAATGGGCTGCCTGATTGTTTGGGCAATGGTAGGTAACAGAAGTTGTGTTAGCACCAACGAAATGAAAATGCAGGAATTAGTTTTTCAACCCATTGAGTTAAGTGAAAAAGCACAATGCAAATTAAAATGCTTGCATTACAACGAACAGCTTTTAAAAATCGAACTTCGTCACTTCGAAGTAAATTACGATCTAACCAGTGTACACGCACAACCTTGCGGACAATATTTTATCCAACCACAAAAAGCATTTATAGATAAATACAAGTTTAATTTTGTGGCGAGTGATTGTGATTCGATAACTAAGATTTTGGATATAAATATTACGGATACTTCTTTGCAGTGTGATTGTAAGTAATCTTTTTAATCAACTAGGAACAAAAAACCAAAAATAATCTAAGCCTTCCGAACAAATTCTGATTTCAATCCCATTGCACCGAAACCATCAACTTTAGCGCTGATATTATGATTACCATCAACCAATTTTATGTTTTTTACTTTGGTTCCTGCTTTAACAGCTTTGGAAGAACCTTTTACAGGCAGATCTTTAATAATAACTACCGTGTCACCTTCTTTTAATTCGTTGCCATTAGAATCTTTTATTACCGTGCTTGCAGCAACTTCTTCAACAACTTTATCTTCCGGATTCCATTCATGAAAACATTCAGGACAAACAATTGTTACACCACTTTGGTAAGTATATTGGCATTTACATTTTGGACAAGGAGGAAGTTCGGTCATACAATAAAATTAATTTGATCAAAGGTAACAAAAAAGCCCAGCATAATGCGGGGCTTTTTTGAGATGCTGACTTACGTCAGCATGACCGTTTCGTTTGAGCTTGTTTAGTAATGAGCTTGACGAACTATTTCGTAACCTTATCTCTCAACGCGTAAATTTTTTCGCTGATGTCTTTGAATTTTGCATCATTAATATCTTTCGCGTCTTTAATAGCATCAACTTCTTTATGGATAACTTTAAAATCGTTGTTTAAAGCAACCGATTCTTTTTTGTCTTTATAATCTTCTAACAGATCAATTAAGTTTTTTAAATAAAAGCGTTGGTCCCAAACTGTTTTGTAAGCTTTTGCTTTTGCTTCAGGATTCGATACGCCTTCTGCAATTTTGCACGTTAAGTATAAACCTTCGATCCATGAACCTGCAAAAACACAAGAAGCAGTATAAACACGTGCGTTTGTTCTTAAATACGAATCACTCTTCACAAAAATATCACTCAAAATAGTCAGCAAACTATCTTTGTTGCTTAAATTACTTTCGGCACGCTTACCGATCATTCTATCAACTGCGCCTTTTAATCCTAAATTATCGGATTGTACTAAAACGGTTTTCATGTATTTCATCACGTCTTGTCCCTGATTATTTACCATGGCGTAACTCATATCAATATTATAAATGCCAAGTGTAACCGATTTTTCAAATTCATCGCTATAGCTTGATGATTTTTTGGTATCGTTTAATAATCCGCTGTTATAATCAACACCCCAGCTCGACATATCATTCACCATTGCTACAGGCGAAGGAATGTTTGCAATTGCGAAATCGAATTTGAATTTAATTTCCTCGTTTACTGTTACGGGAGTAGTATCTTCCGGCACAACATAAGCGGTTGTATCAATATCATCGCTTGCTTCTTTGGCTGCTTTATTGCCGCCGCAAGAAAATAATAGTGTTGTTAAGGCTAAAGGTAAAACAAGGCTTAATTTTTTCATTTGTTTGATTTTTTTGTAAAAACTTGAACAAATATAAGGGTGAATGACTAATTTCCAAATACTAATTTTCTACCGAATATAAAGGAATTTCATATTACATTGAGTTTTTTAAGGCAGAATTCCGCATTCAACCTTAATACGAAAGCAATTGATTGGGTGTTTTTCATAAATATCTTCTGAAAACTATATATTTTGGGTTTAAACTATCATCATTGATTTCATCCCTTGGTATGAAGGCAATTCTGACTACCTTCATTTTTTCTTAATAGTGTTCAATTATTTGATTAAATTTCCGTTTTTATATAGTCAGAATTGTCCTTAACCCTAGACGATAACTATTTTATGAACGAGGCATTAAAAGAGGCGCAAAAGGCCTATGATGCTGATGAAGTTCCTGTTGGCGCTGTGATTGTAGCTAATAATAAGATAATTGCCAGATGCCATAATTTAACCGAACGACTTACGGATGTAACCGCTCATGCCGAAATGCAGGCCATTACCTCTGCGGCCAATGCTTTGGGAGGGAAATATCTGTTAGATTGTACACTTTATGTTACCCTTGAGCCTTGTCCAATGTGTGCCGGAGCCCTCAATTGGGCACAAATTACGAAGGTCGTTTATGGGGCATCTGACCTCAAAAAGGGTTTTTCAACTATATCTCAAAATATGTTTCATCCTAAAACTTTACTGGTTTCTGGGGTAATGGAGGAAGCCTGTGGCGGGATCATTAAAAGATTCTTTAATTCGAAAAGGAGTTAGTTTTGCGTTTTCAAAAATTGCCACAAAAGCTCAAAGACACAAAATCCCACAAAGGTTTAGAGGGATTTAGAGATTTAGTTTTTTCGTGGTGAAAAAAAAGCAGGAATTAACCGATGATGTTTCTGACAGCATTTGTAAAATTTTCGCTCCAGCTTACCCAATTCAAACGTTTATCATATTCTTCTCGGGTCGTTCTGCAAAGTAATTCGTAACGGCCTTTTTCATTTAATATCTCTGAAATTTTTTGAGCGTAAGCTTTTCCCATATCGTTATAGTCAATTAAAAAACCATTTTTGTTTTCGGTAATATGCCCGGCCACACCCCCTGTGTTGGAGGATAGAACTGGAAGAGCATAAGCACTCGCTTCACAATATACAATTGGTGTGCAATCGAAACGGGTAGGGAGGATAAAAAAAGTGTGTGATAAAAATAATTCTTCTAATTTTTTTCTTCCTTCGGATGAATTTTTATTTATGAAAGGAATTATAATGACTCTATCATTTACGATTTCATAAGGAGGTGTGCAACCGCAAACAGTCAAACGCGCATCAAATCCCATAATGACTAAATCATTCATGGCGTTAATAGCAATATCAACACCTTTATTTTCCCAATAAGTTCCTACCAATAATAAATTACATGCTCCGGGATTTTTATTCGCAAAAACAAATTCGGCGTTTGGTAAATTATCCATGTTTGCGCCAAACGGTAAAACCAAAGCTTTGCTTTGCGGTAATTTATATTCTTTAATCGCAATGTCAGCCGCCCACTGCGAAGAGAAAATAGTTAATTCGCAATTGTGCATCGCTGTTTTATCAGTATTAATACTTTGCTCTTCCGAAAATTTCCAAAGTTTTTTAAAAATATTGTGATAGTTAATTGTTCCGGCAATCGTTCTGTCTAAAACTAAAACTTTTGGCATTTTTGTTTTGAGAAAACCGATATAAGCAACTCCGGCAGGAGAAACGATCAGATCATAATTTTTTCCTTCCAATTTTTTTGAAAATAATTTAGCACAGGCTTTCGCATACATTGTTGAATGACGGTAATCAAAACGTTTCCCAACCAATAAAGAAAATGCATGAATAACTTTACAAATGAAAACAGTGAACTTTGGTTCGTCAGGACCAAGCAAATCAATTTGAGAAAAATGGGATTGCAGACTTTTCCAGATATAATGATTTGTGCCGCTCCATGCGTGTTTATCGTTAGGATCGGAGACAGTAATGTATGCAACTTTTTTTTGCAGCATTACAACTTCTCCATTTTGTTTATCAGATCAACCAAACGGTTACTATAACCCCATTCATTATCGTACCAGCCAATTATTTTCACCAGATTCCCGACAATGCTTGTAAATTCAGAATCAAAAACAACGCTATATGGATTTCCAACCACATCAATAGAAACGATTGGATCGGTTGTGTATTGTAAAATTCCTTTTAAATGAGTTTGAGATGCTTTTTTATAAGCTTCATTAATTTCTTCAACAGTCGGAATTTTTGTGAGCACACAAGTAATATCTGTTAACGAACCATCAGGAACCGGAACGCGCATGCCGCATCCCCCAATTTTTCCATCCAATTCAGGAAATATTTTTGTGATCGCTTTTGCTGCGCCGGTTGTTGTTGGAATAATACTCATCGCCGCGGCACGTGCACGGCGCAGATCTTTATGCGGTGCATCATGCAAA